>JBOHXX010000022.1:0-18750 GCA_050737675.1 Pseudoxanthomonas sp. | reverse complement strand
GCCGCGAGCTTACCAGCCCGCGGCTTCCCGGCGATGTGAAACGGGTCGGGAGTTATTTCTTCAGCGAATCGCGGATCTCGCGCAACAGCAGCACGTCTTCGGGCGGCGCGGCCGGGGCATCCGGAGCTGGCTTGGAGACGCGGTTGATCGCCTTGACCACCATGAAAATGGCGAACGCGACGATCACGAACTGCACCACGGTGTTGAGGAAATCGCCGATGCCGATCGCCACCGCCGGGATTTCCTTGCCGGCCGCGTCCAGCGTCGCTTCCTTCAATGTCCATGCCCATTTGGAAAAATCGACTCCACCGATGGCCAGGCCGATCGGCGGCATGATGACCTTGTCCACCAGTGAGGTGACGATCTTGCCGAAGGCCGCCCCAATCACCACGCCTACGGCCAGATCGACCACGTTGCCGCGCATGGCGAATTCCTTGAACTCGCTGATCATTCCCATGAGTCACTCCCGTTGTTGACGGATTCACCGCCGGTACCGCCGAATATAGCGCGGCCCGGATCAGATGGTGGTGATGCGCCCGCGCAGCTCGACCACGCCTTCCAGCGAGGCGACGAAGGCATCGCCGGGCAGCAACGGCCCGACCCCGGCTGGGGTGCCCATGAACACCAGGTCGCCGGCTTTCAGCGCGAACAGTTTCGACAGTTCATGCAGGATGTCCGCCACGTCCCAGATCAGGTCGTGCAACGATCCATGCTGGCGGGTGTCGCCGTTGACTTGCAACACCAATGATCGCGATGCCAGCCCGGTAATTTGCGCGGCCGGCACCAGCTCACTGACCGGCGCCGAATGATCGAAGCCCTTGCCGATGTCCCACGGCAGGCCCTTGGCCTTGGCCGCGGCCTGCAGGTCGCGACGGGTCAGGTCCAGGCCCACGCCGTAGGCGAAAACCAGGGCCGTTGTGTCTTCAGGTGCGAGGACTCCGGCAGGCGCGTCCCGACCCAGGGCGATGACCAGTTCCACTTCGTGGTGCAGATCCTGGGTGCCCGGCGGATAGGGAACACTCACATCAGGAGCCGCCGCACCCCCGGCGACCACGGCATCGGCGGGTTTGAGGAAGAATACGGGTTGGCCGCGTTCGGCTTTGGAGGCAGGGGCGACGGCGCCCATTTCCCGGGCGTGGTCGGCGAAATTACGGCCCACGCAATAGATGCGCCGCACCGGGAAGGTGCCGCCGCCGCGGACGGGAACGCGCGCCTGTGCGGGCGTGGGGATCAGGTCGGTCATGGGTTCGCGCCGTGGTTTCGTGGACGCGACAGTTTAAGCCGATGGCCGTATTGGCCAACCCGCAGCCGTGGGCCTCAATGCGACAGCGGCAGCACTGGCTTGCGGACGACGCGGAACTCGCCTTCGACTACGTTGGCGTCGCGCACCGCGACCGGCTTGCCGCGTTGGCTCAGCAGCTTCCAGGCCACGCCGGCGATGATCATTGCCGCGCCCACGAACACGCTGAAGAACACCAGCAGGCACAGCAGGCCCAGTCCCACCAGCCCGAAAACAAGGCGCAGCAAGGGATGGCGTGGCTTGCGCGGGGCGAAGGCCGAGCGCAGGCGGGAGCTGTCGAAACGGAAACTGTTGGCGAACATGGCAGGTGGGCGTGACAGAATGCGGCAAGCGCCGGTGCCGCAGTATCGGATGACCGATGGATGACAGTGTGAGAAGTTCGTTAAACGACATGGTCCTGATCACACTTGAGTCGATTGAAGATGGCGGCTTCGCTGAAGTCGAGGCGCTGCTGGACGGCGATGCCGAATCGCTGATCGTCCACCGCGACGGCCATGACGTGCGTGCCTGGCTCAACGTTTGCCCGCATGCGGGTCGTCGCCTGGACTGGGCGCCGGGCAAGTTCCTCAAGAGCAAGGAAGGCCACCTGGTCTGCGCCGCGCATGGCGCGTCCTTCGAGCTCGACCGGGGCGATTGCGTCGCCGGCCCGTGTCGCGGGGATTCCCTGCGTGCGGTCGCGGTGGAAGTGCGTGATGGGCAGGTGGTGCTGGCCTGCAGGGCATGCTGATGCCATGAATGGACGCGGGAAGGCACTTTCCAACGCGGCCTATTCCTCGGCCGGCCTCTATATCGAATACCTGTTCGGCCTGATCGCGTCGATTCTAGTGGCGCGCGCGCTGGGTCCGGCGGACCTGGGCGTCTACAGCTTGCTGGTGTGGATCGTGTCCACGGCCGTGATAGTGGCCAATGCCGGAATTACCACGGCTGCGATAAAATTCGTGGCCGAGTTGAACGGATCGGGACGCTTCGACCTGGTCGGAGCGCTGGTCCGGAAACTGCAGCGGCTGCAGAGATTCATGTTGCTGCTGGTGGCCATTGGCGTATCGGTGCTGCTGTATGCCACGCGCGATCGCATCGCAGCGGGATTGGACGTCGGGTTCCTTGGCCTGATCGTGGCATCGGTGCTGTTGCGCGCCCCGTACATGTTCAACATAGCGCTGGCGAAGGGTGGGCAGGATTTCAAGTCCACCGCGGTCATCGCGGGCATCAGTTCAACCGCCAACCTGGCCATGATCGCGGCCGCATGGGCATGGCGTTCCACGCTTCCGGTATTCGTCGCGATCTATGCCGTGTCCGGGGTGATTTTCTACCTGGCATCGCGCTCGCGCACGGCGACGATCCAGCGCATGGCGAAACAGGCCCATGCGCCATTGCCCGTGGAACTGGAGGCACGCATTACCCATCATCTCCGCGTGGTCGCCTTCACCATCATCCTGGGCTCAATAGGTACTAGTGAGATCGAACTGCCGTTCCTGAACCTGCTGGCGGGCGCCGACCAGGCAGGTATGTTCAAGGTCGCCAATGCGCTGGCGATGGGGGCGGCGCTGTTGGCGCCAGGGGTGCTCAGTGCGCAGTTGCTGCCGATGATGGCCAGCGCCTACGGTCGGGGCCGGGAACAGGCGGCGTCGCTGATCGCCGGGGCCACCGCATGGTTGTTCATCCTGGGCGCCCCGCTGATCGCGATCGGCGCAGTGTTCTCGCACCAGTTGATCACCTTGCTGTATGGCCCGGCCTATGCGCCGGCTGCCGAGGCCTTGAGCATTTTGCTGGTCGCACGTGTAGCAAGTACCCTGGGGCAAGGCGCCTCGGCCTATCTGGTGAGCGCGGACCGGCAGACGGCATTGATGAAGCTCACCTTGCTGTTCACCGTGCTGCGCCTGGTGGGAGCAGGGATGGGCACGTTCTATTTCGGCTTGAGAGGGGCGGTCGTTGTATCGGCGGTGCTTGCATTGCTGGGCACGGGCTCGACCCTCGAACTGGCCTTGCGCGAGACCCGTTCGTCGCTGCCTTGGGGGCGCCTGTCGCGGATAGCGATTGCCGCCGCGCTCGCCGCAATGTGCAGTTGGCCAGCGGCCTGGCTGCACCCTCCGCTGCTTGCGCTTGCGGTCGGCGGTATCGTCTTCGTACTGGTTTATCTGCTGGCGCTTTGGCTTTTGCGTTGCCTGCACGAAGCCGATGCCGAATACGCACGCATCGTCCTGTCCAGGATCACGGGCGGACGATTGGCCGGCAAGCGCCTGCAATAGACCGCTCAGGCGGGTGCGTAGATGACCTTGTTGTCGCGTACTCCGCGTCCCAACGCGCGCAGCACGCCTGCGCGTGATCCGGTATAGGCGGAAAGCAGCCCGGCCTTCAGGTTGTCGCGGGCAGGCGAAGCACCCACGGGCGAAGGATCGAAGCCATGCCTGCGCATGCGCGCATTGCCGCGGTAAAGCAGTTCGCGACGACGCGTGGCGGCGGTGTAGTAGGTAAAGCTGACGGTGATGGAGGGCTCGTTCCCGTTTTCAACCATGTGCGCCGCCGTGGACGGCATGTAGCCGCCCATGCCGGGTTGCAGGTCGAAGATGCGTGCCTTGGCGCGGAAGGATTCGTCCCAGCGCACTTCCTCGCGCGAATGCTGGTCGTGGAAAAGTTCCTGCGCCCGTTCGCTGATGATGCTGCGGTCCATCGGGTCCCAGGTGTAGAGCTTCTTGTTGCCGCGGATCTGCAGGATGAAGTTGTGCTCGTGGTCCATGTGGAAAGGGGTGATGGCGCCGGGCGAACTGACGAAGATCCAGCCGCCGCGATAGCTCATGCCGGGATCGACGCGCTCGACGAATGGCCTGACCGCGTCGAGGACCTCGTCGACCAGCGTGCGATAGACCGGATCGGCCTGCACGTTGAGCAGCGACATCCAGGCGCGTGCGTCGGCGATTCCCGCAAGCGTCTCTTCGGCGCTCCGCTGGTTGGGATGCAGGGCGGGCGCATCGCCGAACGACGTGCCGGCCGTGGCGGTGTCGCTGTGGGTGCGCACCAGCTTGCGCGATTCCAGCCGGCGACCCAGTTCCACCAGCGATTCGATCTGCAGCAAGGGATGCGCGCACAGCTGGTGGGTCACGGCCTGGAGCCGCCAGGGATCGAAGGTGTCGGATTCGAGGGAAATCAGCGGGCCGGCCATGGCTCGGGAATATACATCTGCTGCTATTCTTGGTGCATGGGGCTTATCGACACCGGTGAACGCATCGCCCGTCATGCTTGGCGGATTCCCGTCATTGGCCAACTCCTGGCCATGGACTATGCGCGCAGCTTCGCCCGCATGCCGCCGAACAGGTTCCGCGGCGTCTTCCCCGGCTTCGCCGAGGCCGAGCGTTCCATTCCCCGGGGAACCCGCATCGGCTACGACCACGACGCCCTCTCCGGCATGTACCGGAACCGGATGGAGCGCGCCTGCCAGAGCGACTACGCCGTCCTGTTCTGGCTGCAGCGCATCGTGGCTGCGGACACCGTGCTGTTCGATTTTGGTGGGCATGTGGGCGTCAGCTTCTATGGGTGGGAGCAATACCTGGGATATCCGCCGGGCCTGCATTGGCGGGTCTGCGATGTGCCGGCCATCATCGAAGAAGGCGCGAAACTCGCCGAGGAACGCAACGTGGTCGGCCTGGGTTTCACCTCGGACATCGCCGATGGCCGGGATTGCAACGTGTTGCTCGTTGCCGGTTCATTGCAGTACGTGGACCTGGACATGCCGCAGCTCCTCGAAAAAATGGGCAACCGCCCGCAACACGTGCTGGTCAACAAGATGCCGCTGTACGACGGCGAAACCTTCGTCACCGTGCAGTCCACCGGCCGCGCATTCCATCCTTACCGCATCAGCAACCGGGAGGAATTCGTGGCCTCCATGACCGGTCTCGGCTACCGAGTAGTCGACCACTGGAGCAACCGCGAGCAGTACTGCCGTATTCCGTTCACCCGTGGCCGCGACATCGAGGCCTACAGCGGGTATTACTTCGTTCGTGATCAATCGGTTCGCTGAGTTCCGCCCGCTGGTTCCACGTCCAGTTTTCCGCTTCCGCTTTCAGTTTTCAGTTTTCAGTTTTACATTTCCGGTTCCATGCTTCATTTCCTGGCGATCCTTCCGAAGCGCGCCATCACGCGCTTGAACAATCCGCGCGATTCTTCAACCGGCACCGATTCCCGCACCGCGTCGTCGCATTCGGCGGCGATCTGTTCCAGGGTCTGGAACACGAAAGCGCGCGGACTGAGGCTTGCGCCGGTGCGCGCCTGCAGCAAGGCCACGGCGCGCATGACCAGCAGCGAATGTCCGCCCAGGTCGAGGAAGTTGTCCAGCAGCCCAACCTCCTCGACCTCCAGCAACTCGCACCACAACGCGGCAATGGTGCGTTCGGTGGGGGTGCGGGGCGCTTGTCGCGAGGCCGGATGCGCCACCGGGGCGGCTTGCATGGGCGTCGGCAGTGCGTTGCGATCCACCTTGCCGTTGCCGGTGGTGGGCACGGTTTCCAGGGCGATGAAAATACCGGGCACCATGTAGTCGGGAAGCATGCGGCGCAGGTACGCGCGCAATTCGTCGGATTGCATCGCCTGCGCGTCGCGCATCACCACGTAGGCGGCCAGCATCTTCTCGCCGCCCGGGCCCGGCACCAGGTGAACCACGGTCTGGAAGACCGAAGGATGGCGCGACAGCGCCACTTCTATCTCGCCGGTCTCGATGCGATAGCCGCGCAGCTTCACCTGGTGGTCCAGGCGGCCTAGATGCTGCAACTGGCCATCGCTGCGCCAACGTCCCAGGTCGCCGGTGCGGTACGCCGCGTAGCCCGTGCCGGCGGGATCCGGGATGAACTTCTCCGCCGTCAGCTCTTTCCGCGCGTGATAACCCAGGGTCACGCCAGCACCTTCGATCACCAGTTCGCCGGGTATTCCGATCGGACAGGGCGCACCACTGGCGTCCACCACCTGCACCCGGGTATTGGCGATAGGACGGCCGATGACGATGTCGCCCTGTCCAGCGGCGATCCGCGTGCAGGTCGACCACACGGTGGTTTCGGTGGGGCCGTACATGTTCCAGAGTTCGCCGACGCGCGGCAGCAGGGCCTCGGCCACCGCCACCGGCATGGCCTCGCCCCCGCACAACGCCTTCCACTGCCTGCCGCCACGCCAGCCCGATTCCAGCAGCAGGCGCCAGGTCAGGGGCGTGGCCTGCAGCGTGTTGACCTTGTGCCGCTCGCACAACGCGCGCAACGCACGGCCGTCGGCGGCGTCCTCGCGGCTGACCAGCACCACTTCGCCGCCAACGGCCAGCGGCATGAGCAGTTCCAGCACCGCGATGTCGAACGACAGCGTAGTCACGGCCGCAATACGCGTGGAGGCATCGAATCCCGGCTTCGACTTCATCGACTCCAGGAAATTCACCACCGCCCGTTGCGGCACGCGCACGCCCTTCGGTTGCCCGGTGGAGCCCGAGGTGTAGATCACGTACGCCAGTGCATCGGGCGACAGTGCCGGCGCGATGAACGGTGATGCGCCGGTGGCGGATCGATCGAGCAGCGTTTCCAGTGCGACTTGGTCGCCGCTGTAATCCGCGAACGCCGCCGCAACGCCATCGTGCAGCACCAGCGCCGCGCCGGAATCTTCCAGCATGAAGGCGAGTCGCTCGGTCGGGAAATCGGGATCCAGCGGCAGGTAGGCGGCGCCCGCGCGCAGCACGCCCAACAACGCCGCCAGCATCCGCGGGGTGCGTTGCAGGTGCAGACCCACCAGCGAGCCTTCGCCGATCCCCTGCGATTGCAGCGCTCGCGCAATGCGTTGCGCGAGCGCATCGAGTTGGGCATAGGTGAGCGCTTCATCGCCCTGCACGACAGCCGTGCGTGCGGCATTCCCGGTGAAGGAATCTTGCAGGCAGGTCGAAATTCCCTGCGCCGGTGGCAGGGGCGCGTCCGTCGCGTTCCATTCGGCCAGACGGATGGTTTCGCGCGGATCAATGGCGAGCAGTTCCTGCACGTGCACGTCCTGTCCCGATGCGATGCTTTCCAGCAGGGACAGATAGCGCTGCTTCAACAGGTCGGCGGTTTCGCGCAGCAGGATGTCGGTATTGAAATTGAGGCCGCCGACCAGGCCGTCACTGCCTTCCAGGAACCAGAGGGCCACGTCCTGTGCGGAAGCCGCCTGGAATACCGGCAGGTTCTCATGGGCCAGCGCACCCCAGCGCGAAGGCCGCTGGCGCGCATCCTGATAGGAGAAGAAGGCCTGGTAGATGGGGAAACGGCTGGGGTCGCGGCGCTTGTCCAGCACCCGCACCAGGTGCTCGAACGGCACGTCCTGGGAGCCGAAGGCATCGACCACTTCCTTGCGTACTTCCTGCAACAGCGAAGTGAAGGATTGACCGGGATCCACGCGCAGCCGCAAGGGCAGTGCGTTGACGAAGAAGCCCATCAACGATTCCAGGCCCGGCTGGCCGCGGCCACGCACGGGGGTGCCGATGACGAGGTCGCGCTGCCCGCTTAGCTGGTGCAACAGCAGCGACCATGCCGACAGCAGGGTCATGAACAGGGTGGCGCCCTGGGCCTGGGCCTGCGTGCGCAGTGCATCCACCGTCGGCTGCGGAATGCGCAGCCAGACCGTGTCGCCGTCGTTGCTGGGCGTCGCCGGACGTGCATGGTCAAGCGGCAGGTCCAGCGCCTCTGGCGCATCGGCGAGCTTGGCCTGCCAATGCTGCAGCTGACGGGAAAGCTCGGGGCCGGCCAGCCAGTCGCGATGCCAGGCCGCGAAATCGCCATAGCTGACCGCAGCCGACTTGAGCGGATCATCGCCGCCATCGGCATACGCCTGGTACAGCGCCGACATCTCGTCATAGAACAGGTCGAAAGACCAGCCATCCCAGATCAGGTGATGGGCCATGAAGAACAGCACGTGATGCTCTTCATCCAGTGCATACAGGCGCGCGCGGAACAGCGGGCCATGCACCAGGTCGAAGGGCTGGGCGATCTGGTCTTCCAGCCTGCGCATGAGTTCGGGCTCGCGCTGGTCGGCAGGCAGGTGGGAAAGATCTTCCCGGGCAAGCCGGGCATCCACTTCCGCAAGCACGTTCTGGTAAGGCTCGCCGTCATGCGTGCCTATCACCGTGCGCAGGACGTCCTGGCGCTCGACGATGCGGGCGAAGGCGCGCGCCAGCGCATCGAAGTCCAGCGCGCCGCGCAGGCGATGCGCGGAGGGCACGTTGTAGACCGTGCGTCCGGGTTGAAGCTGTTCCAGGTACCACAGGCGCTGCTGCATCAGCGACAGAGGCGCGTTGGTGCCGGATGCGAGGCGTGCGATGGAGGACGCGTTGCTGTCGTTCCGCTCTTGCGTTCCGATCCAGGCGGCAAGTCCGGCGACGGTGGGATGTTCGAAGGCCACGCGCAGGGGGACGGTTATCCCCAGCTCGCTTCCCAGGCGCGCGGCGAGTTGCGCCGCCAGCAGCGAATGACCGCCGATGGAGAAGAAATTGTCGTGGAGCCCGACCTGCGACAGGCCGAGCACCTGCCGGTAGTGCGCGGCGACCCGCGCCTGGCGTTCATCCGAAAAGTCTTCTGCAGATGGATTGCCGGGGTCAACACCCTCGGCCGGTGCCGGCAATGCATTGCGATCGATCTTGCCGCTACCGGTCAACGGCAGTGCAGCCAGCGCGATGAAGCGGCTCGGCACCATGTAGCCGGGCAGCCGCGAAGCAAGGTGGGTTCGCAATTCGTTTTCGTCCACGGCCGAAGACGTCGTCGGAACCACGTAGGCCAGCAGCCGGGTGTCGCCTTCGCCGAACGCACGCGTGATGGCCACTGCCTGCGCGACCGCGGGATGCGTCGCCAGCTGCTGTTCGATCTCGCCCAGTTCGATGCGGTAACCGCGCAGCTTCACCTGGAAATCGTTGCGTCCCAGGCATTCCACCGTGCCGTCGTTGCGCCAGCGGGCCAGGTCGCCGGTGCGATAGAGGCGGCCCTGTCCGGTATCCACGAAGCGCTCGGCCGTCAGCTGCGGGCGATCGAGATAGCCGCGGGTGACGCCGTCGCCGCCGATGCAGAGTTCGCCGACCACGCCGATCGGAACGCGCTTCAGGTCGGCACCCATCACGTGCAGCTGGGTGTTGGCGATTGGTTTTCCGATGGGAAGCGGCGGCTCCGCATCGGTGATGCGATGCAAGCTGGACCACACCGTGGTCTCGGTGGGCCCGTAGAGATTCCAGAGCTCGCCCGTGCATCCGAGCAGCGTGGTCGCGATTTCGGGCGGCATCGGTTCGCCGCCACACAAGGCTTTCCATCGCGGACCGCCGCGCCAGCCGGACGCGAGCAGCAGGCGCCAGGTCATCGGCGTGGCTTGCATGGCGGTGATGTCGTTGTCTTCCAGCAAGGCGCGCAAAGCCTGGCCGTCGATGGTTTGCTCGCGTTCCACAACGAACACCTGTGCGCCGGCCAGCAGCGGCAGGAGCAGTTCCAGCACGGCGATGTCGAACGACAGCGTGGTCACGGCCGCGAAACGCGTCCGCGCCTGCAGGCCGGGCGCGGAAAGCATCGACAGCAGGAAGTTGACCACCGCGCGGTGCGGCACGCACACCCCTTTCGGTTGTCCGGTCGAACCGGAGGTATAGATCACGTAGGCGTCATCGCCTGCGCTTCCCTGCGGCGCCAGCACGTGGTTGCTGGCGGCAGGGATGGATTCCATGGGGATGACCGTGGCGGTGCCGATGGCGGCTTCCAGTCGTTCCGCCAAGGCCTGGTGGGCAAGCACGAAACGCAATCCGGCATCGCTTGCCATGTAGGCAAGGCGTTCGACCGGGAATGCCGGATCCATCGGCACGTAGCAAGCCCCTGCGCGCCAGGCGCCCAGCAGGGCGGGCACCAGGTCGATGTCGCGTTCCAGCAGCAGTCCCACGCGATCGCCCGCCGATACGCCTGCTTCCTGCAGGGCACAGGCGATGGCGTGCGAACGCGTCTCCAACTGGGCGTAGCTGAGCGACTGCGTGCCGGCGCGCACGGCGATGTCATCGGCGCAGCGCCGGGCCTGTTCCAGGATCAGGCTTTCAACACGCTGGTCGCCGGGATATTCCACTTCCGTCGCGTTCCAGGCATCAAGCTGGCGTACGTCTTCTTCACCCAGCAGCGCCAATGCATCGAGCGTGCATTCGGGATCGGCGGCAACAGCGGTCAACAACCGCTCGAAGGCCGACATCCAGCGGGCCACGGTTTCGGCGTCGAACAGGTCGCGGTTGTACTGGCATTCCAGGCGCATGCCGTCGCCGCCCAGGTCCACGGCGTTGACGAACAACTCGAAGGTTTCGAAGCGTCGCGCATTGCCGGCGACTTCGAAGCCCAGGCCGGGCACCGCGTCGCGTTCCAGGGTCATCGCCTGGTCGATGTTGAACATCACGCTGATCAGCGGCAGGCGCGCGGTGTCGCGCGCCAGCGGCAACACCTGCAGCAGGCGTCCGAAGCTGATGCGCTGGTGGTCGTAGGCATCGAGCATCGCCACGCGGCTGGCTTCGAGCAGTTGCGCGAACGGCATCGCGGGCTGCATGCGCAACCGCAGCGGCAACATGCTGACGCAATGGCCTACCAGTCCTTCCTGGCCTGCGGCCTGTCCGGCCACGGGAATGCCGATCACCACGTCGTCCTGGCGGGTCAGGCGATGCAGCAAGGTGGAGAACCCGGCCAGCAGGCTGGCGAACAGGCTGGTGCCGCGCTTGGCGCCGACCTTGCGCATCGCCGTGATCAGATGGGCCGGAAGCAGGTGGTCGTGTCGGCCGGCGGTCTGTGTGCGCAGTCGTGGACGTGGACGGTCCGTCGGCAGTTCCAGGACCGGACCGCCATCGGCGAATTGTTGCGACCACCAGGCCAGATCGACGTTGTCCGTACCGGTGTCTGTTGCCGCGCTGGAGGCGTAGTCGGCGAAGGACGGCGCCGCCGGCAGTGCGGCGCCCGCGCCTTGCTTGAACCGCGTGTACTCGGCGGCCAGTTCCTTCACCAGCACCCAGAACGACCAGCCATCGAGCACGATATGGTGGCCGGTGAGCACGAGGACATGGTGTGTTTCCTCCAGCCGCACCAGCGCCGTGCGCACCAATGGTCCATCGACCAGGTCGAAAGGCTGTGAGACGTGCTGGTCGACCCAGCCGGCGAGTCCTGCCTCGGCCTCGGCAGGCGTGTCCGTCGAGACATCGTGCAGGTCGAGGTCCAGGGTCGGCGCGATCGCATGCACGTGCAGCGAGAGGCCATCCGCGGAGAAAGTGGAGCGCAATGCATCGTGGCGCGCGACCAGCGACTGGAGCGCCGCGCGCAGGGCGTCGATATCCAGCGTTCCGCGCAGGTGCAGCGAGATCGATTCGTTGTAGGCCAGCGAGGCCTCGGTTCCCATCTGGTCGGCCAGCCAGACTTCACGCTGCTGTTCGGTGGTGGGAACGATGCGCGTGCCGCTTGCGGTCGTGGCGATGCCCTGGTCCGCCTGGACGACGGGGAAGAAGCCGCTTGCGATCATTTCCGCCGCCGCTTCCCGGTACGCCGCCACGATGCGGGCGATGTCCTCGTCGGTGTGGGCGGTGGTCAGGAAGCAGGGGAAATTGTCCAGGATGTGGATGCCGCGATCGCGCAGCATCACGTACAGCAGGTCGCCGTAGGGCAGGTCCTGGGTGAATACGTTGCGCCACAGCGAGGCGAACGTGGCGAGCTTGAACGGCGCACCGAGTTTGAGCATCGATGCGTTGACCGCCGCCACCATGTCCGCGGTGCGCCGGTTCAATCCCTCCTGCAACTCCGGCCCCGCATCGCGCAGCCGTTGCAGGCTGGCCTTGGCCGCGGCCAGCGCCAGCGGATGGCGCACGAAGGTGCCGGCGAAATAGGTCACGCCGACGGTAGGCGTGGAGTCGTCGCCGTATTCCCAATGGCCGCCGTCCAGCGCGTCCATGAAAGGACGCTTGCCCGCGATCACGCCGATGGGGAAGCCGCCGCCCACGACCTTGCCGTAGCAGGCCAGGTCGGCCTCGATGCCGAACAGGCCCTGGATGCCGCGCGGGTGCGCGCGGAAGCCGGTGACGACTTCGTCGAAGATCAGCACCGAACCGCTGTCGCGGGTCAGTTCGCGCAGCTCGCGCAGGAATTCCACAGGCTGGAAATCGGGACGCCGGCTCTGTACCGGTTCGACCAGGATCGCGGCCAGTTCGTGCGCACGCTCGCGCAGGATCCGCATCGATTCCTCGGTGCCGTAGTCCAGCACCAGCACGTTCTGCGAGGCAGACGCCATGATCCCTGGCGCCGCGGGGATGCTGCGCAGCTTGCGCGTGCCGCGCACGATCACTTCATCGAAGATGCCGTGGTAGGCCCCGGTGAAGATGGCGATGGTATTGCGGCCGGTCACGGTGCGGGCGATGCGCATGGCGCCCATCACCGCCTCCGAGCCCGTATTGCAGAACGCCACGCGTTCGGCATGGGTGAGTTCGGCGAAGAGTTCGGCCGTTTCGCCGGCCAGCACATGCTGCGGGCCGATTTCGTAACCCTTGTCGATCTGCTCGTGCAGGACCTCGCGCAGGAAATCCGGCTGCCAGCCGAACAGGTTCATGCCGAATCCCGACAGCACGTCAACGTACTCGTTGCCGTCCAGGTCCCACATGTGCGAGCCGCGCGAGCGTTCGATCACCAGCTGGTAGGCCAGTTCCTTGGTCAGCGGACGGAAGCCGTTGACCACGCGCGGGTCGGCCATGTGGCCCCGATGCCTGGCCGTGTACGCTTTCGACCGGCCGGTCCTGGACGTGTAACGCGCCACCAGCGCATCCAGCCGCTCGCGCTGCATCGGCGTCATGGCGTCGGACTGGTTGTGGATGCGGGCGATGGCGCCGAAGGCCTTCTTCACGTCGTAGACCAGCGGCTTGCCGTCGCCGCCTTCTTCGTCGCCTTCGGTGACGGCCGTCGATATCCCGGCCGGCGCTGCGATCGCGGCCTTGGGAGTACCAGCCTGGGCGTCATCGATCGCGGAGGCTAGGAATTCGAGCAGCCTGGCCATCGAGCCGTACTGCTCCATCATCTGCCGGAACGACACCTTGACCTTGAAACTGCGCTGCACCTGCAATGAAAGCTGGGTGAGCGACAGGGAATCCAGCCCCAGTTCAAGCCAGGGCGTGGCGCTTTCGTTTTCCTCCACTTCCAGTCCGGAGACTTCCTCGATCACCGATTGCAGGCGCGTGAACAAGGCGCTGCGTCCTGCGTCCGGTTCGATGCTGGCGGTGGCGGGCGCGGCCTGGATTTCCGCTGGAGCATTCGCATCGGCTGCCGTCGCCGGTGCCCGCGATTCAAGCGCAGGCACCGCATCCAGCCAGTAGCGCTGGTGCTGGAAGGAATAGCCCGGCAAGGCGACGCGGCGGCGCGATTCGTGCGCGGTGTAAGCCTGCCAATCGGGAGCGGCGCCGAGTGTCCACAACTTGCCCAGCGCCTCGGCAACAGCGGCCGACTCGCCTTCCGCCGAATCCGAAAGACTGGCGACGGCCACCGTCTGCCTGCGTTTGCCGAGGGCGACCTGGTGCGCAAGCGTGGTCAGCGTGGCGCGCGGACCGATCTCGACCAGCAGTCGCGCCGGCTCGGCGACCAGCTTCGACACCGCGGGCGCGAAGCGAACCGGTTTGCGCAGGTGTTGTGCCCAGTAGTCGGGGTCGCGGGCCTGTTCGTCGCTCAGCCACTCGGAGGTGACCGTGGACAGGATGGGTATCTTCGGTGCCTGCAGTGCGATGGATTGCAGGCGCTCGCGCATCGGCGCGATGACCGGTTCCATCATCGCCGAATGGAAGGCGTGCGAAGTCACCAGTTTGCGCGCGGCGATGCCTGCCGCCGCCAATCGTGCTTCCATGCGTTCGATGGCCGGCGTGGGGCCCGCGACCACGCACAGGTGCGGGCCGTTTTCAGCCGCCAGCTCGACCCCTTCCTCGAGATGCGCGTCGAGCTCGCCGGCAGCGACCCGCACGGAGAGCATGCTGCCTTGCGGCAGTTCCTGCATCAGCCTGCCGCGCAGCTCGACCAGCGCCAGAGCTTCTTCCAGCGGCATGACCCCTGCCAGCACCGCGCAGACGAATTCGCCCACGCTGTGGCCGATGAGGGCGGTGGGAACTATGCCCCAGTGCATCCACAATCTGGCCAGCGCGTACTCCAGCACGAAGATCGCGGGTTGGGTGATGCGGGTGGGCAGCAGTGCGTCCGGATCGGCGGAGAAGAACTGCAGGCGTGGATCGCTGCCGCTCAGGCCCTGCAATATGTCGCAGCACTCGTCGTAGGCTGTGCGGAATGCCGGCTCGGTCAGATACAGGCCATGGCCCATCGCGGTGTATTGGGACCCCTGGCCGGGGCACAGGAAGGCGATCTCCGGCATTCCTTCCGCCGAGGCGCGCAGGGCAAGTGGCTCGGCAAGCAGTTGTGCTGCTTCCGCTACGGAGCCGGCCACGATGGCGTGGCGATGCGCGAAAGCGCGCCGCCCCACGCGCAACGTGTGCCCGATATCGGCAAGCGGAGCGACGGTATCGGCCAAGGACGCTGCGAGTGCCTGGCAGTTGGCCTGCAGCGCTTCTGGCGTGCGCCCGGAAACGACCAGCAACTGTGCCTTGCGCGCGGACTCGATGGAGGACGGCGACTCGGGCGCTTCCTGCAGCACGACATGTGCGTTGGTGCCGCCGAAACCGAACGCGCTGATGCCCGCGCGGCGTGGTTCGGCAGTACGCGGCCACTCGCGCAGCCGTTCCTGCACAACGAAGGGCGAGGCGGCGAAATCGATGTTCGGATTGGGCTTTTCAAAACCGATCGACGGCGGCAGCGTGTTCCGATGCAACGCGAGCGAGGTCTTGATCAGGCTGGCGGCACCGGCGGCGGTGACCAGGTGGCCGACGTTGCTCTTGAGCGAGCCGATCGAACAGAAGCCCGTGTCCTGGGTATGCCGGCGGAATGCGCGGGTGAGGCCTTCTATTTCTATGGGGTCGCCCAGCGGTGTCGCGGTGCCGTGCGCTTCCAGGTACGAGATGCTGCGTGCGTCTATGCCGGCGCGGTCGTGCGCCAGGGCGATCACGTTGGCCTGGCCGCTGGGGCTGGGCGCGGTGAAGCTGGCGCGGTCGGCGCCATCGTTGTTGACCGCGCCGCCGAGCAGCACGGCGTAGACGGTATCGCCCGCGGCGATCGCATCGGACAGCCTGCGTAGCGTCACCATCGCCACGCCATCCGAAAAAACGGTGCCAGCCGCATCGGCATCGAAGGTGCGCGTGTGGCCATCGGGAGAGGCCATCGCGCCTTCCTGATACAAATAGCCGCTGTCGGGCGGACAAGTGATGGCCACGCCGCCCGCCAATGCCATGTCGCAATCGCCGCGGCGCAGGCTCTCCATGGCCACCACCGTCGCCACCAATGACGTCGAGCAGGCCGTGTATACGCTGACGGCCGGGCCGTTCAGTCCAAGCTTGTACGCCACGCGACTGGTCAGGTAGTCCTTCTCGTTGGCCAGCATGGTGGGCAGCTCGCCCAGCCTTGCGATGGTTTCGGGACGAGGCAATACATGCTTCTGGTAATAACTGCCGTTGTACATGCCGCCAAAAACGCCGACGCGTCCCGGTGCGGTTTCGGGCACATAGCCCGCATGCTCGAGGGCGTGCCAGGCCGTTTCCAGGAAATGGCGATGCTGGGGGTCCATCAGCTGCGCTTCCAGCGGCGATATGCCGAAGAAGGCGGCGTCGAAGCCGGCGGTATCGTGGAGGACGCCACGCGCGCGCACGTAATCCGGATGGTCGCGCAACGCCGGCGCTATGCCTGCATCGATCTCGCCCGGGGAAAACATCCGGATCGATTCGGTACCGTCGCAAAGGTTCTTCCAGAAAGCCTCGATGTCGTCGGCTCCCGGGAATCGTCCCGCCATGCCGATGATGGCGATGGGTTCGTCGGGCAGCGCAATCCCCGCCTTCGTTGTTTCGGTGATGACGGACTGCGTCCTGGCCAGTTTGGCGGGTGTCGGAAACTCGAACAGGCGCACCGGCGTGAAATCGGCAACGCCCGAAGCGCGAAGCTGGTGCAGGACGCGTATCGCCAGCAGCGAGTCGCCACCCAGCTCGAAGAAACCGTCGTCCGCACCCACGGCATCCAGTTCCAGCACTTCGGCGAAGGCCGCGCACAATGCGGTTTCAAGCGCACCGCGAGGAGCGCGGAAGGGATAGGCGAGATCGGGTCGCGCCTTGCCGGGTGCAGGCAGCGCGGCCCTGTCCAGCTTGCCGTTCGGAGTCAGCGGCAAGGCGGCCAGCGGCACGAGCACAGCCGGCACCATGTAGTCGGGCAGGACGCTTTGAAGGTGCTGGCGCAGCTCAACGGTGTCGCAATTCCCTTGGCGCGGCACCACGTAGGCGACCAGGCGTTTGTCCGCGCCGGGTCCTGGCAGGGCGACGACCGCGCAGGCTTTCACGTCGGGATGGGCGGACAGGGCCGCTTCGATCTCGCCGGGTTCGATGCGGTAGCCCCGGATCTTCACTTGCTGGTCGACCCGGCCTACGAATTGCAGCACGCCGTCTTCGCGCCAGCTCACCAGGTCACCGGTGCGGTAGAGGCGCTGGCCGGAGGCGTCGACGTGGAAGCGTTCGGCATCCAGGTCGGGGCGCCCCAGGTAGCCGCGCGCCAGGCCTCGACCTCCGATGTGCAGTTCGCCTACTTCACCCACCGCGACAGGCGAGCCCTGTGCATCCAGCACGTGCAGGGTCGTATCGGCGATGGCGTGGCCGATCGGGATGGCCGTCGCCTCGGCCGGCAGGTCGTGCGGTATCCGGTAGGTGGTGGCGAAAGTGGTGCATTCGGTCGGACCGTAGCCATTGCTCAGCACCAGGCCGGGCAGGGCATGCAGGGCGGCGCGCACATGCCGTGGCGAGAGCGCCTCGCCTCCCGTCAGCAGCTCCCGCAAACCCGCTAGGGCCGAAACATCTTCATCGACAATGGAATTGAACAGGGCCGCGGTCAGCCACGCGCTGGTGACCCCGAACGTCTCGATGCAGGCGGACAGGGCGCGCGCATCGGGCACGGGAGCCTCGAAGATGGCGCAGCGGCCGCCGTTGAGCAGGGGCCCCCAGAGTTCAAGCGTGGAGGCATCGAATCCGAGCGGGGCGGCATGCAGGAAGCAGGTGTCGGCATCCAGGGTCACGTAATCCACGTCGCCCACCAGGCGCACGATGGAACGGTGTTCGATCTGCACGCCCTTGGGCGTGCCGGTCGAGCCCGAGGTGTACATCACATAGGCCAGGCCATTGGCGGAAGTCCGTTCAGGCAAGGGTGCGACTTCTCCCCGGAGGCCTGTTTCCAACGTCTCCAGCGAGAGAAGCTGCGTCGAAAGTCCGAGCAATGAAGCCTGCGCGGCATCACTGGCAATGACGGTTTCGACACCCGCATCTTCAAGGATAGACCGCAGGCGAGCGCGCGGATACGAGGGATCGAGCGGCAAATAGGCGCAGCCTGCCTTGAGGATGCCGAGCGCGGCAATCACTGCCCCTGCTGATCGCGGCATGCACAGGGCGACTGGCTGGTCGGGCTTGCAGCCCAGTGAGATCAGACGATGGGCGACCGCATCCGAGCGCCGGTCCAGTCCTGCGTAATCGAGTTGCCCTCCCTGCCAAACCAGGGCCAGACGCGCTGGATGCTCCGCGGCGCGTTCGCGAAACAGCCCATGTACCGTCGCTTCGGGGCGAAAGTCCATCTGCTTCTTGCTTCCATCGCCAGACGCGTGGTGCCGATCGGCCCCCGTCAGTCTGCCCCCTTGCTTTGTGGACTGCACTCCATGACCCCTGCGACGATGGATGCGATTTCCCTTGCCGGCACCAGTGCGCTGTTCAGCGCGGCATCCGAATTCCAGGAACTGCTCTCTATAACGTCGATCCAGCGCAGGGCCGGACACGCCTTCCACTGGGACCGCAACCGTTCCGTGTCTGTAGTCGGGTGCGAGTTGATGACCGTGGTGTGTCTGGTCCGGGGCAGGGTGGGCGCGATATCGATGCCGGCCATTTGCGCCGCCAGCGAATCGCTGATGGGCATTCCCAGCGCTTCGGTGGGGAAGCGCTTGCCACCATCGTCTGAATGGGCATTGGCGTGCTGGCCCAGCTCTTCCTTCAAATAAGCCGCATTCATTCCGGCAAGTTCCTGCAGGTAACGGTCGCCCTGCACGACCGGATCCCAAAGCACCAGGTGCGCGACACGGAGGTGCTCACGCTGCGCGCACAAGGCAGCCAGCGTGGCGCCGAACCGCAAACCGACAAGCACGACCCGGGGATTGCCGGACTGGCGCTGCAACTCGCCGATGGCGGCTTCCATGTCGTCCAGCCAGCCGTCCACCGTGCAGTCCAGCGCCTCGCCCGACGAATCGCCCGTACCTGAATAATCGAAGCGCAGCGTGGCATACCCTTCGTCCTGCAGTTTGCCGGCCAACACACGGTAGGCACGGTGCACGCG
>JBOHXX010000021.1:0-18774 GCA_050737675.1 Pseudoxanthomonas sp. | reverse complement strand
ATGCTTGCATAGGACTGGGCATGGAACCTGATTCCCGCGGATGACAGTCCGTCGGCAGGCTTCCGGCACAGGGGAAAACAGGTGAATGACAACGCCGCATCCGCGCCCGGGCTGGCCGTATCCGATTCCGGATGCCGCGGGCTGTCGCACGCGATGAAGCCGCAGGACCAGGCCCTGCGGGTGCGACGGATCCTGCCCGGCGAATCGCTGGGCGACGTGCAGCGCCTACGCCGCGAGGTCTATTTCCACGAACAGGGCCAGCAGCGCGAGGACAACCGGCGCATCGCCGACGGCCTGGACGGCAGCGGCACGGTGATCGTGGTCGAAAGCGGCGCGCGGGCCGTGGGCACCTTGCGGGTCCATGATTTCGACGCGCCGGCGGTACAGGTGGAATACGGCCGCCTGTTCCAGATCGACGATTTCGCCCGTGCCTGGCCGCTGTCGCAGGTGGTGGTCGGCACGCGCCTGGCGGTGCAGTCCGAGCAGCGGGTCAAGGGCGTGATCGACCCGCTGATCGGGGAAACCTACCGCTACGGCCTGGAGCACGGAATCCGCTTCGGCCTGGCCGCCTGCGCGCCCTCGCTGCATGGCTTGTTCGAATACTACGGTTTCCGCGAATACCTGCCGCCGGCGATCCTGCCGAGCGGCGACGCGGTGTTGCGCATGCTGCTGGTGCTGGAGGACGCGGCGCACCTGCATGAATGCGATTCGCCGTTGCAGCACCTGGTCCGCGATCCCGCCTCGGCCGAGGCCCCGCTGGCGTGGATGCGACGGACGTTCAAACAGGCCGGTTGACGGGTTTCCGCGGTGCCGCCGGGACGCTCAGTCGTCCAGCACCATGTGCCGATAACCCAGGGTGATGTTCTCCATCGAAAGGCGCGAGACATAGATCCCGCCCGGCACCGCCTCGATCACCCGGGTGGGTGCCGCCGAAGGTTCGGCCTCCGAGGTACCTTCCGGCACGCCCACGCTGACTTCGGTCTCGGCGATGACATCGGGGTTGGTGCGCGTCGACGCGATCTGCACCCCTTGCGCCGGAAGGGGTTGCAAGGGCGAGGCACCGCCGGGGGTGGGCAGTGAATGCCGCAGCAGGGCCTGGATCATTCCGTCGGCATGTTCCAGGTTGCTCTTCAAGGTCTTTTCCAGCAGCGCGCAATCATTCTCGGACCACAGCATTGCGCGGCGCATGGCCGTCCCGGTATTCGACCAGCCCTCGCTCTTGGCATCCGCCATGTTCTCGGCATGCCGGGAGACCACCAACAGGGCGCGTTGGCGTTCCTTGCGCGAGGCGTTGGCGCCCGCCTTGTTCGCCTTGTCGATCAGTTCGTCGGCGCCGCTGGCGTCATAGCGTTCCTTTTCGGCCGCCACCATGCGTTCGATATCGGACTGGGTCTTGGCCGGCAGCCACAAGCCGTCGGACACCACTACCAGCGAATCCTGCCAAGTGGCGTTGCGGCTGGTTTTTCCAGCTGCGTCCGGCACATAGGCGGCGGCATCGATCGTGGTCATCAGCGCAGAGAAGTCCGGCGCGAAGCTGGTCGACATCGTGAACACGTAACGGGGTATGTCCTTGCCAGTCGCCGCACCCACATTGCCGGTCGCTGCTGGCCATCCGGCGTGCTGCAGCGCGCTGGCGACCATGGCCTGGTGCGAATCAACCAGCGGCAAGTCGCACCTGGCTTGCGAAATGACCTGGTAGGGATCGCGCACCGCCCGCTTGGCAGCGGCCTTCTCCGCACCATTGATGATCGCGCCGGCGATCAGGCCGCCGGCCAGGCCCATGCCCATCGCCTGCCCGTAACTCATTCCCCCCGGGTTGTAAAAAAGGTTGTTTCCCGCGTTGATTCCCGCATCCGCAGTGGCGATGTAGTTGTAACGGATCTGCGGGCCGAGGCGCGGCTGCAACACCACGACCCGTACCGGCAACGCCTTGGCGACTTCGCCATCTTCCGGACGCAGGCCGCGCTGCTCCTTCGCGTCGACGGACATGGCGGGCAACAGCGCGCATAGCAGCGCACCCGTGAGCAGGCGTTGGATCGGCATCGATGGGTCCCCTGTGGCGTGGCCATAGTCTAGCCGCCCGCACCGCGTGGCTTCCAAGCGGATGGATCAGTCCGAGGTCGACGGAATCTCCGGCTTGGCTGCCTCCGGGCTCACCCGTTCGATGGTGTGGCGCAGTTCGCGGCCGAGGATGACCTTGGCGTCCTTGGCCCAGGCATCCAGGCGTTCATCGAACACCAGCTTGCTGTTCTCATCGGTCCACACCAGTTTCAACTCGCGCAGCTTCTGGATGAAGCCGCGGAACAGGGTCTTGTCGAAGAACTCCGGCGCGGCCGGCGCGTACAGCAGGCTCAGGCGCTGCGCGGCCTGCTGGCACAGGCTTTCCAGCTCGGCGGTGCCGAGCACGCCGGGGCCGTTCTTCACCAGCACCGAGATCGCGATGTAATAACGCTCGAAGGCCTGCTGCAGCGAATGGCCGATCGCGCGCAGGCGGAACACCTCGTCGGTCTGGCCGGCGTTGCGCTGCAGGATGCCGCCGTCGTCCTCGTTGACCTGCTCCAGCAGGCCTTCGCGCACGAACACATCGATGGTGCGGTCGATGCGTTCGGCGAATTCGTCCTCGTTCCAGGGCAGGAACAGTTCCTCCTGCAGGAACGGATACAGCGTGCGGCCCAGCTTGATCACCCGCTGCCGGACCATGCGCCGGTTGTTCTGGAAACAGCAGGCGATCCACGCCGCCGCGGTGAACAGGTGCAGCACGTTGTTGCGGTAGTAGCTCATCAGCACCGCGGTGTCTTCGCTGACCACGTCCAGCACGTCGCCCAGAGGATGCTGGATGCGCTGCAGGACGTTGATCTCCACGCCGTGGGCGATGATCCGCTCGGGCGAATGCGGGGTCACGGTGACGCGGTCCGAATACGGCATGTCCGAGAGCAGGGTCTTGCACAGCTCGATCTGCGCGACCAGGTCGGCTTCGCCCATCGCGTGCTTGGGCGTGGACAGCAGCGCCAGCGCCAGCAGGTTGATCGGGTTCACGTCGGCGGCACGGTTGATGTTGACCTGGATCCGCTGGGCCAGGGCGTCGATGGTGGTCGCCAGCCAGGCCGGTTTCTCTTCCTCGGTCACCACCTCGCCCTGCCACTCCGGGCCATGCTCGGCCAGCATGTCGTTGAGCAGGATCGGTTCGCCGAAGTTGACCACGACCTGGCCGTAGTTCTGCCGCAGGACCTTGGGGATGCCCCACAGCAGCGCCCAGATCGATTCCTTCTCCTTGGGCTTGCCGGTGAGTTCGTCGAGGTAGCTGTTGCCCTCCATCAGCTTCTCGTAGCCGATGTATACGGGCTGGAACAGCACCGGCCGGGTCGGCTGGCGCAGGTAGGCGCGCACGGTCATCGCCAGGGTGCCACCCTTCGGCGGCAGCAGGCGCCCGGTGCGCGAGCGTCCGCCTTCGATGAAATATTCGATCGAATAGCCGCCGGAGACCAGCTGCGCCATGTATTCGCGGAACACCGCCGAGTACAACGCGTTGCCGCGGAAGCTGCGGCGGGCGAAGAACGCGCCACCCTTGCGCAGGAGGCCGCCGATCACCGGCAGGTTGAGGTTGATGCCAGCGAAGATGTGCGGCGGCACGATGCCGCGTTCGTACAGCAGGTACGACAGCACCAGGTAATCCATGTGGCTGCGGTGGCAGGGCACGTAGACCACTTCATGGCCGGGCGCGGCTTCCTTGAACTTGTCCAGGTGGTGGACCAGCATGCCGTCGTAGATACGGTTCCAGACATGCGACAGCAGGAAGCTGGCCGAGCGCACCACCGGGTTGGAATAATCCGCGGCGATTTCCCAGGCGTAGGCATGGGCCTTCTTCCACGCGTCCTCGGGCTTGGTGTTGTCGCGCCGGGCCTGGCTGGCGATGGCCTCGCGCACCGGCTCGGCGGCCAGCACTTTGTCGACCAGCAGGCGCCGGGTCGACAGGTCCGGGCCGATCACCGCTTCGCGGATGCGGTGGAAGTGGGCACGCAGCACGCGCGAGAGCTTGCGCACGGTGCGTTCCGGCGGCAGGTCCTCGGCGAGGCTGTCGCGGATCGACACCGGCGCGGCGAAACGCACGATGGTGTCGCGGCCGTTCAGCAGGATCGCAAGCAGGCGGCGGAAGCGACCGACGATGGTCCAGTTTTCCGAGAACAGCACCGAGAACCAGCCGCTGGCCTTGTCCGGGGCGCGGCCGACGAAGATCGACACGGGAACCAGTTGCACGTCCAGCCCGGGCTGGGCGCGATGTGCCTGCAGCAGCCGGGCCAGCGAGCCGGAATGGGTCTTGTGGCTGCCCGGTTCGGGGATCAGCGCGCTGGCATTGCGCCGCGACAGGGCCACGTAGGCGCGCTTGCGTCCCAGCGGATCGCCAGGCAGCGGCACCAGCGGCGAGGGCAGGCCGGCATCGCGGCAGGCGCGGTCCAGGATCAGCGCGTTGGACAGGCCGTAGTCTTCCAGCACGTAGCAGACCGGGCGCGCGTCGACCTGCTCGCGCGGGTCTTCCGGCTCGATGCTCAGGGTCAGCCAGGGGTCGGCCAACTTGCTCATCAACCTGGCCCACAAGGGGCGCTTGGTCGAGCGGACCGGGGCAGATACAGGCACAGGCAGCGGGGCCAGCGGCGGTTTCGGCTCTGGTGCGGGTTCCGGGGAGGGCGGAGGCGGCGCGTCCGGGAAGGGCAGCGAATTCTGTTCAGGCATCGGCGACATTATGGCCCAGTGCGCGTGGGAGCGGCTTTGTAGGAGCGGGCCTTGCCCGCGATGCTTTTGCGGACTGCATGACGAAGGGCGTCGCGGGCAAGGCCCGCTCCTACGCCCGCAGGGAGTCCCCTTGGGGACGCGTCGCTTATTCGGGTTTTGTCGGCACGAGGTCTTGGGCTGGGGCGATTGCTTCGGGACCTTCCCCAGCCGGTACCGCCAGCGACTGTTCTGCATGATGCAGGTGATCGACCAGGTACCAATGTCCGTCGCGGCGCTGCAGGCTGACCACGGTATCGATCTCGCGCTTGCCCAGCGGGTAGTGGATGCGGACCTGGGCCTGGTCGCCCTTCTGCTCCACCAGCTCGGCGCTCAATCCGGAGAGGCTGCGGTCCAGCGACAGGCCGTAGCTGGCCAGGGTGGCCTTGGCCTGGGCGAAGAGCGGTCCCAGCCGGCGCAGGCTTTCGCTCATGCCGGCCTCGCGCAGGGTCTGTCCCGGGCTCGATTCCGCGGAGGATCCGCTGGCCAGCCCGGTCCTGCGCGCCGCCGCCGTCAGTTTCGGAATCGCCGCCGCCCCGCGCTTCGGGTCGCCCAGCGGGGCTTGCGCGCCCCATTCGCTGAGTGCGGTGATCACCTGGGCGTAATGCGCGCGTTCCTCGGCGGTATAGACGCCCTCGCGCTTCACGTACTGCACGCCGAACGAGCCCAGCGAGCGCGCGGCGTCCCGCAGGTCCTTGTCCTGGTTGGCAAAATTGCGGTTGAAACCCTGTTGCAGGCTGCGCTCCGAACCGGGCGCGGACAGGGTGGCCAGGAGCGGCTCCAGTTGCTCGTCCAGCGGCAGTTCGGTCAGTGGCCAGCGGCTACGGCCTTCGCGCCAGGCGGTTTCCAGGCCGGCATATTCGGCGGGCGGGACGGCATCGCGGGCGAAACCGACCAGGTCGTTGTCGCGCAGGTGCCGGGCCAGTCGCTGCACTGCGGCAGCGGGCTCGCTGGCGACCATGGCTGGCGCGGGCGTGGGCGTGCGTTGGCAGCCGGCCACGGCCAGCAACCCGCACAACAACAGCGTCCTGATTCCCCATAACTGCATGGTGACGATTCCCCTTATGCCCAGGCATCTTGGCGGCATGGGCCAGATCGGGGCAAGGAAATAGCGCACGGCTTGGCCAGGATGACCCCTGCCAATGTGTTCGGCGGCTGTTGCTGTTGCAGAGCCAAACACCAGGCCAACAAAAAGGGAGGCCTGTTGGGGCCTCCCAAAGCCGGCCGAAGCCGGAAGACATTGTTGTGGCACAGCTCCGGCCGAGACCGGATGCGGCCATCCTAACCGTCACACCAACCTAATGCAATGCTTCAAGTAAATTACTTTAACTTGTTGATTTATTTGAATGATGAGGCAATTTCAAGCTGAATCGCTTCGGCGGCGGCACGCGGATCGGCAGCCTGGCTGATCGGCCGTCCGACCACGATGGCGTCGGCGCCGCGGGCGAACGCCTCGGCCACGCCCACCGTGCGCTTCTGGTCGTCACCAACCGGCCCGCCGGGGCGGATGCCGGGGCAGACGATCGAGAAACCCGGCCCGCAGGCCGCGCGGATCAAGCCGGCTTCCTGGCCCGAAGCGATCACGCCGTCGATTCCCGCATTCCTGGCGGCCCAGGCCCTATCGACGACGATGTCTGCGGTTTCACCGGAAATTCCCAGATGTTTGAGGTCGTTCCCATCCATGGAGGTCAACACGGTCACCGCCAGCAGGCGCAAGTCGCCGACCCGAGCCTCCGCGGCCGCCTGCATCATCCCGGCATGCCAGCCGTGGATCGTGCAGAAGGTCACCGGCCAGCGCGACAGCCCACGGATCACCCCGGCCACCGTGGCCGGGATGTCGAAGAACTTCAGGTCGACGAAGATCCGCTTGTCGCGGCGCGCCAGTTCGTCGAGCACGGTGAAGTAGTCGCCCGAGGCCAGCAGTTCCATGCCGATCTTGTAGAAATCGACCGCATCGCCGAGCTGGTCCACCCGGGCCAATGCCTGCTCGCGACCGGGCGCGTCCAGGGCGAAGATCAGGCGTTCACGCTCACCCAGCTGCAAGGCGGCGCGGCCGCTCATGGCGCGTAGTCCAGCGCCTCGCGCTTGGCCTGGCGGCGGGCTTCCTTCGGTTGCGCCCAGTCGTTGTTGAACAGCGCTGGCTCCCACGAGCCGTAAGTGGGATTGGGCAGCATCCACCAGCGCTCGCCGAACCAGTCGTGGTATTCGCCATACAACTGGTCGCGACCCTGGCGGGTATTGGCGACGATTTCAATGAAATCGCCGATCTGGTCGCCGAACTGCATCAGCACGCGGTATTTCTGCCCGGCCAGCTTGCGCCGGCAATTCTTCTCGCTGCCGTTCTGCTCGCAATCCTTGACGAAGGTGCCCAGGCCAAGGAACACGTCATCGCTGGCCACCGGCAAACCGACGGCCTTGAGGTTGGCGATGGTCGCTTCCTTCAGGTGGACGGCGCGGTTGGAGATGTAGAGCACGGTCACGCCCTTGGCATTCGCGGCCTTGGCGAAATCGACCACGCCGGGCAGCGGCTTGGCTTTCTTCTCCGCCACCCACTGGTCCCAGCTGACCTCGTCGTAATCGGTGCCGTCGCGGACCAGCCGTGCCTGGTAGGGCGAGTTGTCCAGCACGGTTTCGTCCACGTCCATCACCACCGCCGGTTTCAGGCCGGTGGCGGCGTTGCCGCGCTCCTCCGGCACCAGCGCGTCCCAGTTCTTTTCCTTCAGCGCCTGGTCCAGGTGGTCGGCGGCGGCGCGATAGGTCTGCTCGCTGAGCGCCTTGTATTCGACCGAGGTCTGTACCCAGGCCACGGCGTTGAGGTTGTCGTGGGCGGGATTGGCAGGTGGCGCTGCAGCTGCAGCCGGAGTTTGCGCCGCGGTCGCGGCGGCGGCAGGCGCAGCAGTGGCCGGCGCTTCGGTGCGCTTGCAGGCTGACAGGGCGAGGGCGGTGCAGGCGGCGAGGACGAGCAGGCGCATGGATTCGGTTTCGGCTGGGGGAACCCGCGCAGTTTACCGGCTGCGGATGACGGCTGGATTCCACCTGGCGATCGATCAGGCGGAAGCCGCTCCCGCACCCACTCCGCTATCCTTGCGCGCTGTTCAAGAGATGCCCGCACATGGAAAACACCGACGTAGCCGCGAACCTGGTGCTGACGACCGCCGAGGCGCGCGTGCTGGGTTGCCTGGTCGAGAAGGAAGCGACCACGCCCGATGCGTATCCGCTGACCGTCAACGCCGCACAGGTCGCAGCCAACCAGAAGACCGCGCGCGATCCGGTCATGGCCCTCAGCACGGGCGATGTGAACCACGCGCTGCGCCAGCTGGAAGCCAAGGGCCTGGCCCGGCAGGTGTTCTCCTCGCGCGCCGAACGTTACGAACATCGCGCCGACAAGACCCTTGACCTGTCGAAGCAACAACTCACCCTGGTCGGGCTGCTGCTGCTGCGTGGCCCGCAGACCGTGCACGAACTGCTGGCGCGCAGCGAGCGACTGGCCACGTTCAACGATGCCGAGGACGTGCGCCACCACCTAGATCGACTGATCCAGCGCCAGCCGGCGCTGGTGCAGCAGATCCCGCGCGGCCCGGGCCAGCGTGAAGATCGCTACGTGCACCTGCTCAGCGGCGCGGTGGACGTGGCGGCGGTCACGGCGCGAATCGCTTCGTCTTCATCCTCGTCGTCGAGTGAAGCCGCATCGCCAGCGTTGGAAGCGCGGGTGCAGGTATTGGAAAATGAAGTGGCGGAACTGCGTGAGGCGATTGCCGCATTGAGCGCGAACCGCGACGCCTGAGGCGCGCTCAGCCCGGTCGCTTGCTGCTGCGAAGCAGGAACAGGCTGCCCAGCAAGGTGCCGGCCAGTCCACAGGCGAGGCCCAGCCCGGCGGCGATCGCGATTTCGAAAGGCCACAGGTTGTGCGAAGCCGGATCGCGGCTGGTTTCAACGATGACCCGCGCCAATACCGCGAGAGGTACGGAAGTGGCGATCAGCAACCAGACTTTCCAGAACCGGGCCAGGCCGAACGCGCGCGCCATCAGCGCCACCACGCCGACGGCCGCCAGTCCCGGCCCGTACATCGAGTCGGGCAACGACGCCTGAGAGTAGGGAATCTGCCAGTAACGGAAGCCTACGCCGACCAAGGCGATGAGGAAGGCGATCAGCAACCAGGCGGGACTGGATCGGGTCATGGCTCGCTCGGAAAGAGGTCGATGGATGCAAGCCTAACGCCGCTGTCGGCTATCAGTCGAACAAGGCCTGGATCGCCGCCAATCCCGCGCTTGCTCTTTCCTTCTTGCTCGCCGCATCGGCTTCCGGGTCGGCGCCGTCGCGCTGCAGTTCCGATTGCGGCAGTTCGTCGAGGAAGCGGCTGGGCTTCAGGCGGATGCGGTCGCCGAAGCGACGTGTCTCGCGGTTGTGGCTGAGGTACAGGCCCTGCTTGGCGCGGGTGATGCCCACGTACATCAGGCGGCGTTCCTCGGCCAGGTTGCCTTCATCGATGCTCATTTCGTGCGGCAGGGTGCCGTCCTCGCAGCCGACGATGAAGACATAGCGAAATTCCAGACCTTTCGCAGCATGCAGGCTCATCAGCCGCACCTGGTTGCCGCCATCGTCCTTGTCGTTGCGCGACAGCAGTGCCAGTTGCGCGGCCAGATCGCCGGCGTTGCCACCGCCACGCGCGCCCTCGAACCAGTCGGCCAGTTCGTCCAGGTTGCCGCGCCGGCGCGCGAACGAAGCATCGTCCTTGCACTGCGCGCGCAGTTCGGCGAGCAATCCCGAACGTTCGCTCAACCGCCGCACCAGGTCGGCCGCCGAGAGTTGCTTGGAATGGTTGCGCAGGTCGCGCAGGATATCGACGAAGGCGTTCAGGCCGTTGGCCGCGCGCGGTGTCAACGCCTTCAACGCGCCCATCGATTCGGCCGCGCGCGACATCGGCAGGTGCGCGTGCTGGGCCATCTCGGCGAGCTTGGCCAGCGAGGTCGCGCCGACCTCGCGCTTGGGCGACTGCACCGCGCGCAGGAACGCCGCGTCGTCGTCGGGATTGACCACCAGCCGCAGCCACGACAGCGCGTCCTTCACTTCCTGGCGTTCCAGGAACGCGGTGCCGCCGGTCAGGTGGTAGGGAATGCGCAGCAGCTGCATCGCTTTTTCCAGCGGCCGCGACTGGTGGTTGCCGCGGAACAGGATGCAGAAATCGCTCCACGGCGCATCGCGCGCGGTGTGCAGGAAGGAGATTTCCGCGGCGACTTTTTCCGCTTCGTGTTCGTTGTCGCGACATTCCCACACGCGGATGCGTTCGCCGTCGGGCTGGTCGCTCCACAACTTCTTCGGATGTTCGTGCGGATTATTGGCGATCAGGTTGTTGGCCGCGCGCAGCACGCGGTTGCTGCAGCGGTAGTTCTGCTCCAGCTTGATGATCTGCAACGCCGGATAGTCCTGCGCCATCTGCAGCAGGTTGTCGGGATTGGCGCCGCGCCAGGCATAGATGCTCTGGTCGTCGTCGCCCACGCAGGTGAAATCGCCGCGCGGGCCGGCCAGCACCTTCAACAAGCGGTATTGCGCATCGTTGGTGTCCTGGCACTCGTCCACCAGCAGGTAGCCGATGCGTTCGCGCCAGGCGGAAGCGATTTCCGCATCGTTCTCCAGCACCTGCACCGGCAGGCGGATCAGGTCGTCGAAATCCACCGCGTTGAAGGTCGACAGCCGCGCCTGGTAGCGCGCATAGAGCTTCGCCGCCTCCTGCTCGCGCGTGGTCTTCGAAGCCGCCAGCGCTTCCTCCGGCGACAGTCCCGCGTTCTTGGCCCGCGAGATCAGGTTCTTCGCCGCTTCCACCGCGTCGTTCTTCGCGCCCGGCATCAGGTCCTTGATCTGCGCGTTGCTGTCGTCGGCGTCGAAGATCGAGAAGCCGCGCTTGAGGCCGACCGACGCATGCTCGATCTGCAGGAACTTCAAGCCCAGCGCGTGGAAGGTGCACAGGGTCAGGCCTTCGGCCGCATCGCCCTTCAGGCGCTTGCCCAGGCGCTCGCGCATTTCCTTCGCCGCCTTGTTGGTGAAGGTGATCGCGGCGATGCGCTTGGCCGGCATCCGCCCGGAAGTCACCAGGTGCGCGATCTTCTCGATGATGACCCGGGTCTTGCCGCTGCCGGCGCCGGCCAGGACCAGCAGGGGACCATCGCAGTGCTTGACTGCGTCGCGTTGGGGTTGGTTGAGGGAGTTCATGCAGGAACCGCTGTCTGTGCCATCAGTTTACAGACAAATGCGGAATGGGCTCGCTAGCATGTCGTCCAGGCCACGATCCGAAGAAGCGCGAAAAATGTCGAAACGATGGTTGTTGCTGGCCCTGCTCCCGTTTTCCGTCGCCATGGCCGCGGAACGGAAATCGGTCCCACCGCCGGATCCCACCGAGGACCCGTTGATGATCACGGCTGGCTTCCTGAGCTGGCACCCCGACCTGCGCTTCCGCCTGCATGGACTTGAGGCGATGAAGAAGAACCGGCATGAAGACGCGATCAAGTTCTTCCAGCGCGCCGCGTTCTATGGCGACAAGCCGTCGCAGGGCATGGTCGCGGAGATGTACTGGAATGGCCAAGGGGTACCGCAGGACAAGGCGTTGGCCTATGCATGGATGGACCTGGCGGCTGAGCGCGGATACATCGGCTTCCTTGGTTTGCGCGAACGTTATTGGAATGCGTTGGATTCAGCGGAACGCGAGCGCGCCCTGCAGGAAGGGCAGGCGATCTATGCGCGTTATGCCGACGCGTCGGCCAAGCCGCGCATCGCGACGCAACTGCGCCGGGGGCGCAGCAAGACCACCGGCAGCCGCACCGGCTTTTCCGGAAACCTGAAAATCTATGTCCCGGGCCCCGACGGGTTGGGCGAATCCATCGATGGCTCGAAGTTCTACGACGAACGCTACTGGAACCCGGACCAGTATCAGCAATGGCACGATGCCATCTGGAGCAAACCCAAGGTCGGGCGGGTTGACGTGGGCGAGATCGAACAGATCGGCTCGCGCGTGCCATCCACCCTGCCGGAAGCTGATGCGCCGGAACCCGAGGTCCCGGAGACGGATCGTTTGCCATAGCGGATCAAGGCATGGCGGGTGCAACGGAACGATGTCCGGATACGTAACGATTGCAGTGGGCCCGCGCGATGCGCGCGGGCCTTTCCCTTCTCATCCATGAAAGGAATCGACATGAAGTTCTTCTTCCTCGCGCTGCTGCTGTCTTTGCTGCCCACGCTGGGATTGGCCACGACCCAGTCGGCCGACCCGCCGCACAAGGCCGAATGGCAGCCGCCGATCGAGCGACCGAAACAGGGGAATTTCGTCGGCGAGCCGGGGATTTCACCCGAACTGATGACCGAGGGCTTCCTGTCGGCGCATCCCGACCTGCGCTGGCGCCGCGAAGGCCTGCATGCCTACGCCAACAAGGACTATGGCGAGGCCATGCAGTATTTCCAGCGCGCGGCGCGCTACGCCGACAAACCGGCGCAGGCGATGATCGCGGAGATGTACTGGAAGGGCATCGGCGTGCCGCAGGACCGCGAGCTGGGCTATGCATGGATGGACCTGGCCGCCGAGCGCTTCTATTCCAACTTCGTGATCCTGCGCGAACAGTATTGGGGGAAGCTCGATGCCGAGGGGCAACGCAAGGCCATCGAGCGTGGCCAGGCGCTGCTGGCGGAATACGGCGACGACGTGGCCAAGGTGCGCATGGCCAAGGTCCTGCGCAAGGAACGCAGCGTCACCGGCAGCCGGGTCGGTTTCGTCGGCAACCTCCAGATCATTCCCTACACCGGCCCCAACGCCGGCAAGGGGCTGGCGATCCGCGCCGACGAGTACTACTCGCCGAAGTTCTGGCAGGCGGACAAATATTTCGAATGGCAGGACCAGGTCTGGGACGCGCCCGGTGCGCGCAAGGGACGGGTCGAGGTAGGTGACGTCGAGCAGGCCGCCAAGCCGGCACGTCCCGATCCGGAAGACCTGCCGTAGTGCCGTGCATTCGCACGGCAAACCCGTGCGAATGGCGGGACGAACGCCGAGGCTGGCGTCAGGATTGATGGAAGGATGTCTGCGCCAACATGGTGAAGGAAGGCCGGAAGGAGCCAAGAATCATGAACTGGAGGTCGTGGTTGCAAATAAAATCGTTGTGGGTCGGACTGTCAATGGCCACGGTTGCGCTGCCTGCATTGGGCTCGGGCAATGCCGCCGACGACATCGGCCGCAGGGATCAGAAAGTGATGAGCACGCGCACCTTTCTCAATGCGCATCCCGACCTCAAATACAGATATGAAGGCTGGGTCGCCTACGAGGCAGGCGATTATGGCCAAGCGTTGGATCATTTCAGGATGGCCTCCCGCTATGCGGACAAGGCATCGCAGGCCATGGTCGCCGAGATGTTGTGGCAGGGCCGCGGCGTGCCGGTCAACCATGCCCTGGCCTATGCATGGGCCGATCTGGCGGCAGAGCGCGGCTACGTCCGGTTCGTGCGTCTGCGCGAGCAATATTGGCGGGTGCTGGACGTTGCCGAACGCGAACGATCGATCCGCGAAGGCCGGCCGTTGCTGGAAGAATATGCCGATGCCGTGGCCAGGCCACGCATCGACGCGTTCCTGGCCAAGGCCGCGAGACGTGATTATCGCTCCGGTGTTTCAGTCGGAAAGCCATGGGAAGTACGGGTAGTCGGTCCGGGGGGAAGCATGATGAGCATTCCCGGGCATCGTTTCTATGCGCCCAAGTATTGGGACCCGGTGCAATACCAGGCTTGGCAGGACGAGATCTGGGCCGCTCCGCCCAAGGGCCAGGTCGACGTGGGCGATGTCGAGCAGGTCGCACCGGCAAAGGAATGACCGCGCCGTTGGCGCAGCGATAGAATTGGCCCATGGCCAAGCTCTATTTCTATTATTCGGCGATGAACGCCGGCAAGACCACGACGCTGTTGCAGTCGGCGCACAACTATCGCGAGCGCGGCATGCAGGTGATGATCCTGACCCCGCGCCTGGACCATCGCGCTGGTAGCGGCACGGTGGCGTCGCGGATCGGATTGAGCGCGGAAGGCACGGCTTTCGATCGCGATGCCGATCTCGAGCGATTGGTCGGCGGTGACATCGCCGCGCACGGCAAGCTCGATTGCGTGCTGGTGGACGAAGCCCAGTTCCTGTCGCGCGCCCAGGTCTGGCAGCTGAGCGAAGTGGTCGACCAGTTGCGCATCCCGGTGCTTTGTTACGGCCTGCGCACCGACTTCCGTGGCGAGCTGTTCGAGGGCAGCCAGTACCTGCTGGCCTGGGCCGATGAGCTGACCGAGATCAAGACCATCTGCCATACCGGCAAGAAGGCGACCATGACCGTGCGCGTGGATGCGCAAGGCCGTGCGGTGCAGGACGGGCCGCAGGTGGAGATCGGCGGCAACGAACGCTACGTGTCGGTCAGCCGGGCCGAGTACAAGAAGATCGCCCGCGGCGAGGGCAGCATCGATCCGCTGCAGACCTCGTTGTCCTTCTCTCCGTCGTAGGAGCGCCCCATGGGCGCGAGCTCCCGGGTCTTTCGCGATCTGATCGAAGAGCTTGCGCCCATGGGGCGCTCCTACACGGGACGTGGTCCGTCGGGGTCGATCAGCCGCAGGCCGCGCGGATCGCCAGCGCTTCGCGGGTGATCACGCCGCCATCGGGACGGGCCACGCGCAGTTCCTCGATCAGCGCATCAAGGTCGCGCCTTGCGCGCTCGCGCTGGCCGCTGCGGCAGCGCACTTCGCCGGCATAGGCCCGCGCACGCCAGTGCAGCTTGGGGATTTCGCTGCCGGTCCCGGGATGGAGGGCCAGGGCGTCCAGTTGTTTCAGTGCGAGGGCGGCCCGGCCATTGCGGGCGAGCTGGCGTGCCATGGAAAGTTCGGCAACCAGGGTGTTGGGGTTTTCCGGTCCATAACCCACCTGGGTCAGCTTCACCGCGCGGTCGAGATAAACGGTTGCTTCGGCGGACTTGCCCTGGCTGGCCAGCACTTCCCCGATCATGCGGTCGGTGTCGCCGATCAGCGCGTGGCTGGCGCCGTATTGTGCGGCGCGGATCTCCCGCGATTCGCGCAAGGCCTTGAGCGCCTGCTCCTCGCGCCCAGCCGCGTGCAGGACCATGCCATAGACGAACAGGCCGCCATCCAGGTTCTGCGATCCGTCCGGTCCGCGCCAGATACGCACCGCCCGGTCGATATCGGTGATCGCTTCGTTGATGCGCCCGCGCTGCCAGGCAATCACCCCGCGGGTATTCCACGCCATCCCGGTTTCGCGATGGGCCGGGCCCAGGGCTTTCTCGGTCAATTCGAGCAGCGGGACGATCTGCTGTTCCGCCCTGGCGTAGTTTTCCAGGTCGACCTGCAGTGCGACCAGTTGCCTGCGTATGCCCAGGGTGACCGGATGCTGTTCGCCGTGGATCTCCTCGGCGATGGCCAGGGCCTCCTGGAACGTGGCCTGCGCGGCCGCGGTGTCGCCCCGGGTCCGGAACAGGCGTCCCCTGCTGTCCTGGATGGTCGCGGCCAACGCGTTGCGGGCGCCGACATATTTGTGCAAGTGGGCCAGGGCCTGGTCGTAACCGGCCAGGGCGTGGTCGCTGCGGCCCAGGTCCTTGTCGACCAGGGCCAGGTCATACAGGTTCTCGGCGATGCCGGTCTGGTCCTTGAGCGTGCGGCGCAAGGCCAGGGAGCGCGCGTACAACTGCTGCGCGGCCTGGCGTTCGCCAATCACCCGCCGGCAGCGTCCATACTGGGACAGGAAATCGGCTTCCTGCTGCGGCATCTGCGAGGCGATGCGGGAAAGGTCGGCTTCGGCAGGAGCCATGATGGCCAGGCAGTCGTGCGCGCGATCCAGCAGGTACAGGGCGCGACCGCGCCCGGTCACCGCTTCCAGTTTCAGGGCTGGCGGCACCGAGGTGAGCTGGGCCAGCAGCGCATCCTGGCGCTCAAGCAGTTGTAGCGCCTCCTGGTAATCGCCCAGGCCCAGGCGCAGGCGGGCGATCACGCCGAGCAGTTCGGCGTGGGCCAGCGGCTGGCCGGCCAGTTCGCGTTCGCCACGGCGCTCGCCCGCGACCAGCAGCTTGCGCGCATCGAAGATGTTGCCCTGTTGGGCCACGCCGGCGTTGTCGAACAGGCCGATCACGAAATCCTGCATGGCCTGGGCACGCGCGGTTTCGCGCATCGCCTGGCGACCCTGCAAGACGCTGGCGGCCAGTGCGGCCAGCAACACGCAGCCGGCCGCACCGCCGAAGGCAAGCGCCCAGCGATGGCGCGAGGCGTATTTGCGCAAGCGGTAACCCCAGCTCTGCGGCCGCGCCTGCACCGGACGGCCTTGCAGGTGCCGCTGCAGGTCCTGGGAGAATGCCTCGACCGAGGCATAACGCTGCTCGGGCTGCTTGGCCAGGGCCTTGAGCACGATGTTGTCCAGGTCGCCGCCGAGCCGGCGCGCCTGGCGCCGCGCTTCCGGACTGTTGTCGCGGCTGCCATCGGTGGCGCGTTGCGAGGCGATCGAGGGTTTCAGCGGCTCGACGGCGAGGATCGCCTGCTCCCACTCGGCGTCGGTTTGCCGGCGCAATCGGTAAGGCTTGGTCCCGGCGAGCAGTTCGTACAGCACCACGCCCAGCGAATACACGTCGGTCATGGTCGTGACCAGTTCGCCGCGCACCTGTTCCGGTGCGGCGTAGTGCAGGGTGAAGGCGCGTACTTCGGTGCGCGGGTGCGCGGGTCCAGGCTCGGGATCGTCTAGCAGCTTGGCGATGCCGAAATCGAGCAGGCGCACTTCGCCGGTGGGCGTGACCAGGATGTTGGAAGGCTTGAGGTCGCGGTGCACGATCAGGTTGGCGTGGGCGTGGCTGACCGCTTCGCAGACCTGCAGGAACAGTTTCAGCCGCGTATCCACCGACAGGCCGTGGACCAGGCAGTAGTCGGTGATGGCGATGCCTTCCACGTATTCCAGGGCCAGGTACGGCTGGCCTTCGTTGCCGATGCCCGCGTCCAGCAGGCGCGCGATGTTGGGATGGGCGAGGCGCGCCAGGATCTCGCGTTCGCGGCTGAAGCGCAGGCGCAGGTTGGGGTCGGCCAGGCCGGGACGCAGCAGCTTCAGTGCGACCTTGCGCTGGTACAGGCCATCGGCGCGCGCGGCCAGCCAGACCATGCCCATGCCGCCCTCACCCAGCATGACCTCCATGCGGTAGGGCCCGACCAGGGTGCCGACCTGCGGTTGCCCCGGCTTGTCCAGCAGCGGCTTGTCCATGAAGTCGCCGCTGCCGTCCTCCAGCGCCAGCAACTTCTCCAGCTCGTCGGCGATGTCCGGGTCCTGTCCGCGCAGGAGTTGCAGTTGCGCAAGGCGCGCCTGCGGTTCGAGCTCGAGCAGCACGTCGAGCAGCGGCGACAGGCGTTTCCAGCGTTCGACGTCCATCGGGCGGTGCTCGCCGGGGCCGGTCAGTCTTCCTGCATCGCCGACAACAGGAACAGCCGCGCCTTCTGCCAGTCGCGGCGGATGCTGCGCTCGGAGCGCTGCAGCAGTTCGGCGATCTCCAGTTCCGACAGGCCGGCGAAGTAACGCATTTCCACCACCTGGGCCAGGCGCTCGTCGGCGGCGGCGAGTTTGTCCAGCGCATCGTTCAAGGCCAGGGTGTCCTCATCCAGGCGCACCGGGCCTTCCACGTCCTCGGGAATCTCGGCCACGCGCTTGAGGTCGCCGCCGCGCTTGCGCGCCAGGCGGTTGCGCGCGTAGTCCACGACCACGCTGCGCATCGACGAGGCGGCATAGGCGAAGAAATGCGCGCGATCATCGAACTTGGCGTTGCCGCTGCTGCCGATCAGCTTCAGGTAGGACTCGTGGACCAGCGCGGTCGCGTCCAGGGTGTAGCCATGCTGCCCGGACAACTGGCGGCGGGCCATGGTGTGCAGCTCCTGGTAGAGCGTGGACAGCACATGGTCCAGCGCGGCGCGGTCGCCGCTGCGCGCCGAGTCCAGCCATACGGTGATGTCCGCCGAGTCCGCCATCGCCCTTCCCCGAAAATGCAGGGGAGGAATATAGCCCATCCGCCCGATCGGGCGACGGACGCGACTTTCAGTGCCGACGTGGCCTTCAGCGCTGGCAGTGGCCGCACCAGACGCTGGCGCGCTGGCCGATGTCGGCGGATTTGAGCGCGCGGCCGCAGTTGGGGCAGGGTTGCCCGGCACGGCCATAGGCGGCGAGCTCCTGCTCGAAGTAGCCGGGCGCGCCATCGGGGCTGATGAAATCGCGCAAGGTGGTGCCGCCACGGGTGATGGCGTGGCCGAGGATCTGCTTCACCGCATCGGCCAGGGCCGCGTAGCGCTTTCGCGAGACCTTGCCAGCGGCGCGCAGCGGCGAGATGCCGGCCCGGAACAGGCTTTCGGCGGCGTAGATATTGCCCACGCCAACCACTATGCGCTGGTCCATCAGGAAGGTCTTCACCGGCGCCTTGCGCCCGCGGCTGCGTTCGAACAGGTAATCGCCGTTGAAGAGATCGCTGTCTGGATCGTCTGTCAGCGGCTCCGGTCCCAGCGCCTGCAGCAGTTCATGGATCTCGCCGGCGGGTTGCCACAGCAGGCTGCCGAAGCGGCGCGGATCGTTGAAGCGCATCACCCTGCCGGAACTGAGCTGCAGGTCGACATGGTCGTGCGCGGTGACCGGCGTGCTGGCCGGCAGCACACGCAGGCTGCCGGTCATGCCCAGGTGCAACAGCGCGCTGCCCGCCTGCGTATCCAGTAAAAGATATTTGGCGCGCCGACGCACCGCGTCGATGCGCTGGCCGGGGAGGGTGCTTTCGATCTCGGCGGGAATCGGCCAGCGCAGGTCGGGCCGCCGCAACACCACGCCGCGGATGCGTTTGCCTTCCAGGTGCGGGGCCAGGCCGCGGCGCGTGGTTTCTACTTCGGGGAGTTCGGGCATGGGGGAGGGGTGAGGAACGAGAAGTGAGGAGTGAGGAGTGAGGAGCGTAATCGCTTTTGCTCGTCATTCCCGCGCAGGCGGGAATCGCTCTTGCTTCACTGC
>JBOHXX010000020.1:0-19757 GCA_050737675.1 Pseudoxanthomonas sp. | reverse complement strand
CTTCCGGGCTGGCGCCTGGCGTTTTCCTCCGTGCCCGGACGCGGCACCCGCACCACGCTGCACCTGGGCCAGGGCTGAGGGCATCGCAGATGGTTGCGTAGGAGCGGCTTTCATCCGCCGTGCGCTGCTTCCGCCAACCGTTTCGCCTCTTGTTCCTGCGCCTCGCGCGCGCTGCGGTCGTTCTCGCGCATTTCGTACCACATGCCGTTGAGGACCGCGAAGCTGGCGGCCAGGCTGGCGCCGAGTATCCAGGAGAAATACCACATGGTTTTTCCTCAGTAGGAGTTGTGGTTCCGTTCCAGGCTTTCCGGACTGACCTTGCCGCGCAGCACGCGGTACACCCAGCTGGTGTAGAGGATGATCAGGGGCAGGAACACGCTGGTGGCCACCAGCATCACGAACAGGGTCATGTGGCTGGAAGACGAATCCCACAGCGTCAGGCTGGAGGACGGATCGGTGGAAGACGGCAGCAGGAACGGGAACACCGCCAGGCCTTCGGTCAGGATGATGCAGGCGATGGCCAATGCCGAGGCCAGGAATGCGGATCCACCGCGACCGGCGCGCAGCAGCGCCGCACTCAGCAGCGCACCGGCCACGCCCAGCACCGGGAAGATCCAGGTCCACGGCATCGCCTGGTAGTTCGCCATCCAGCCGCCGGTCGTGGAAGTGACTTCCTTCAACAAGGGGTTGGAGGCGCCTGCGGTTTCGGCGGCGCCGACGATGGCATGGCCGGTGATGCCTAAGGCCACCCATACGCCCGCCAGCACGAACAACAGCGCGGTCGCCAGCGCCGCGATCGAACCGTAACGCCGCGCGCGAATCGCCACCGGGCCGTCGGTCTTGATCACCAGCATCGCCGCGCCATGCGCCACCAGCATGCTTACGCTGACCAGACCGCACAGCACCGCGAACGGCGACAGCAGGGCGAAGAATCCGCCGGTGTAATAGATGCGCAGGGTGTCGTCGAAATGAAACGGCGCACCCAGCAGCACGTTGCCCATGGCCACGCCGAACACCAGCGCCGGCACGAAGCCGCCGATAAAGAGTGCCCAATCCCACACCGCACGCCAGCGCTTGTCTTCCACCTTGCTGCGGAACTTGAAACCTACCGGTCGCAGGATCAGCGCGAACAGGATCAGGAACATCGCCAGGTAGAACCCGGAGAAACTCACCGCATACAACGCGGGGAACGCGGCGAAGATCGCGCCACCACCCAGGATCAGCCACACCTGGTTGCCTTCCCACACCGGGCCGATCACGTTCAATACCAGACGCCTTTCGGCATCGGTGCGCGCCACCGCCGGCAGCAGCGTGCCCACGCCCAGGTCGAAACCGTCCATCACCGCGAAACCGATCAGCAGGATGCCCAGCAGCAACCACCAGATCAGGCGCAGGGTCGCGTAGTCGAGGGGAATCGTATCCATGTCGTGCTCCGGTCAGGCGACGGTCGTGGAAGCCGCCGCGAGCGGCGTGCCTTCGTGGTTGGGGCGTCGCTCGCCACCGTGCACCTCGTCGGGGCCCTTCAGGATCACCTTGCGCAGCAGATACACGTCCACCACGGCCAGGGTGGTGTAGATGACCACGAAACCGGTCAGCGAAATGATCACCTGGTGCAACTTCAAACCCGATGCCGCCAGGAAAGTGGGCAGCACGCCATCGATGATCCACGGCTGGCGGCCATATTCGGCGATCAGCCAACCCGCCTCGATCGCCAGCCACGGCAGCGGCAGGCTCCACAACGCGACCTTGAGGAACCAGCGGTATTTGTCCAGCTTCTGCACCGTCGCCAGCCAGAACGCCAGCGCGAAGAACGCGATGAAGTAGAAGCCCACCCCGGCCATCAGGCGAAAGCTCCAGAACAGCGGCGCAACGCGTGGGATGGTGTCGGCAGCGGCCTTGGTGATTTCCTGTTCGGTGGCGTTGCCGATGTCCTCGCGATAGCGCTTGAGCAGCAAGGCGTAACCCATGTCCTGCCAATGCAGGTCGAACATCGCCTTGGCATGCAGGTCGCCGTGGTCGGCACGCAACTGCTGCAAGGCCGCGTAAGCGACCTGGCCGTTGCGGATCCGCTCCTTGGCCCGCTCGACCAGTTCGTTGATGCCCGGGATCTGGGTGTTGAACGAGCGCGTGCCGATCAAGCCCATCACCCAGGGGATGTGCAGCGCGTAGTGGTTGGTGCGCGTTTCCTGGTTGGGAATGGCGAACGCATTGAAGCCGGCCGGCGCGGGCTCGGTTTCCCACATCGCCTCGATCGCGGCCAGTTTCATCTTCTGGTTCTCGCCGGCGACATAGCCGCTCTCGTCGCCCAGCACCACCACCGACAGCGCCGCGGCCAGGCCGAAGCTCGCGGCCACCGCCATCGAACGCTTGGCAAGATCCGCATGGCGGCCGCGCAGCAGGTAGAACGCACTGATCGACATCACGAATACCGCACCCAGCACGTAGCCCGCACTGACCGTGTGCACGAACTTGGCCTGGGCGACCGGATTGAACAACACCGCCATGAAGTCGGTGACTTCCATGCGCATGGTCGCCGGGTTGAATTCCGCGCCGACCGGATACTGCATCCAGCCATTGGCGATCAGGATCCACAACGCGGAGAAATTGGTGCCCAGCGCGACCAGCCAGGTCACCATCAGGTGCTTGACCCGGGACAGCTTGTCCCAGCCGAAGAAGAACAGGCCGACGAAGGTGGCTTCGAGGAAGAACGCCATCAACCCTTCGATCGCCAGCGGCGCGCCGAAGATGTCACCGACGTACTGGCTGTAGTACGACCAGTTCATGCCGAACTGGAATTCCATGACGATGCCGGTGGCCACGCCCATGGCGAAGTTGATCCCGAACAGCGTGCCCCAGAACAGGGTCATGCGCCGCCAGATGTCGCGCCCGGTCATCACGTAGACGCTCTCCATGATCGCGATCATGAAGGACAGGCCCAGGGTCAGCGGCACGAACAGGAAGTGGTACATCGCGGTCAACGCGAACTGGAAGCGCGACAACTCGACTACGGTCATGTCCGGCATGGCGCAAGCTACCCGGTGGAGATGCAGGCATTCTGCGCCGGTTCGCCGTGTACTGCATTGATCTGGATCAAAGCAGCGCACGGGCGCGGAGCTACAATGCACAAGGCCCGCACTTCCCGTTCGGGAACCCACGGCACGCCTTGATCGCCCACCGTCCCCCGTCGACATCGCCCGCATGGACGCCGTAGCCGCGGTCGACAACGAAGGCGTCGCCCTGCGCCGGGAAAATATCCGTCGCCTGGACGAGTTGGGATTTCCCGCCAGGGGCCGCCTGCGCAACGCACGCTTGTGCACGGTGCTTGCCGGTTGGCTGCTGGTACCGCAGGCAGCGTCCATCGCCTGGGCGATACAGCAGGCATTCGTGCAAGGACAAGGCCCGGGCGGCGTCGCGTCCGCGCTTTGTGCATTGCTGCTGCTGGGATTGCTGCGCGCAGGACTGGCCTGGATGGTGCGCAGGCAAGCCGATGCCGCAGTGGAAAGCATCCGCGTCGACATCCGCAGCCACTTGATCCGGTGCCTGCTGGGCAACGGCCCGCTATGGTTGCGCCAGCGTCGCAGTGGCGAGCTGGCCGAACTGATGGGCACGCATGCCGATGCCCTTGAAGGCTATTTCGGCGGCTACCTGCTGGCGCGCACGGAAGTGCTTGCGGTGCCGCTGGCCTTGCTGGTCGCGGTGTTCTGCGTGGATCGCATCGTCGGCACGATCTTGCTGGTGACGCTGCCGCTGATCCCGGTCTTCATGATGCTGGTCGGCTGGGGCGCCGAAGCCGCCAGTCGCCAGCAGATGAAGGCCCTGGCGCGCATGGCCGGAACCTTCGCCGACCGCTTGCGCGGCCTGGGCGTGATCCGTCTTTACGGTCGCGGCGATGCCGAACTCGCGGGCATCGGCGAAGCGGCCGAAAGCGTGCGCCTGCGCAGCCTCAAGGTGCTGCGCATCGCCTTCCTGTCCTCGGCGGTGCTGGAGTTCTTCGCCTCGCTGAGCGTGGCGATGGTAGCGGTCTACCTGGGCCTGAGCTACCTGGGCATGCTGGATCTGCGCGGCGCTCCACTGACATTGGGCATGGGCGTGTTCTGCCTGCTGCTGGCGCCGGAGTACTACGCGCCGCTGCGACGCCTGGCCACGCACTACCACGACCGCGCCAATGCATTGGCCGCACTCGACGAAATCGAAACCGCTTTTGCAGGAGCGGGCCCTGCCCGCGATGCTCTTCCATCCGATGAGGCAGAAGCATCGCGGGCAGGACCCGCTCCTGCAGGCCTGGATCTGATTCGTGCGGACGAACTCTCCCTGCGGCCGCTCGGCGCGCATCGCGATGTATTGACGAATCTTTCCTTCGAGCTGGCTGCTGGCACCCACCTCGCACTCGCCGGCCCCAGTGGCGGCGGCAAGAGCACGCTGCTGGATGCGTTGGCCGGCTGGCTGCCCGCGAGCACGGGAAGCCTGGCGCTGCCCGAAGGCATCCGTATCGGCTACGCGCCGCAGCGGCCATTCCTGTTCCAGGGCAGCATCGCCGACAACCTGCGCATGGCGCGTCCACGTGCAAGCGATCACGAACTGCGCGCGGCAGCGGAGGCGGCGCAGGTGATGCGCTTCGCCGACAAGCTTCCGTTGGGCCTGGATACGCAGATCGGCGAACGCGGCTTCGGCCTGTCCGGTGGCGAAGCCCGGCGCATCGCACTGGCGCGCGTGTTGCTGCGTGATCCGCAGCTGCTGTTGCTGGACGAGCCGACCGCGTTCCTGGATCCCGAGACCGAAGCAGCTTTGCTTGCCGCGCTTGCCGTCTTCGCGCACGGACGCAGCCTGGTCCTTGCAACGCACAGTCCGGCGGCGATGCGGATGGCCGGAAAGGTGCTGTGGCTACCCGAAGGCACCCTCGGCACGGAGCGCGGACAATGAACGGTGTCTTCCGCCTGCATTCGCGCGCCATCGCGCTGACGATTTTCCTGCTGCTCCTGACCTTGCTGGCAGGCACTGCGCTGCTGGGACTGGCGGGGCATTTCCTGACCGCCGCCGCATTGGCGGGCGTCACCGCGATGGGCTTCAATTTCTTCGGCCCGTCCGCCGGCATCCGCGCATTGACCTTCATCCGCATCCTGTCGCGCTATGCGGAAAAACTGCTCGGCCACGACGTGACCCTGCGCCTGGCGCGCGACCTGCGCATGGAATTCTTCCGGCGCGTATTGCCGCTGGCCCCGCTGGGACTGGGAAGACATCGCGTGGGCGACCTGCTGGCGCGGCTGGTGGCGGACATCGAGAACGTCGATGGTTTGCTGGTGCGCGCGCTCGGACCGCTGCTGGCACTGGCAGGATTGGCGCTGACAGCCGTCATCGTCTCCGTTGCGGTGTTGCCGATGGCTGGAGGGCTGCTGGCGCTGGCGCTGCTGGCATTGGCCGTGGCTATTCCATTCACCATCCAGCGCAGCGCCGGGCAGATCGAGAAACATCGCGCGCAGGCGCGCGCCACGTTGCGTAGCGCCGTGCTCGAAGGATTGGAGGGTGCGACCGACTTGGCCGCACTCGGAGCGACCACCGATTGGATCGACCATGTCGATACCGCCAGCAATCAGGTCGCGCGCCGTGAACGCGAACGCAAGGCGCGCCTCGCCCTGGGCACTGCGTTGCATGCGACGGTCGTGGCGGCCTGCCTGCCGGCGATGCTGTGGCTGTTGCTGGGCGCGATGCATGGCGGCCAACTTGCGCCCGCTTCGGCGGCAGGCTTGTTCTTCATGACCGTGGCCGTCTTCGAGGCCACGGCCGGCATCGGCCTGGCCTGGCAATCACTGCAAGCTGCAAGAGCTTCGCAGCAGCGGCTGCAGCAGGTCGTTTCCCAGGAGGCATTGGTACAAGATCCTGAGAAGGTACACACCGTTCCCGTGCAGGCGGAACTGGAATTCCATGACGTCGTTTTCCACTGGCCCGATGAAGCACGTGACGTACTGCAGGAAGTGAACCTGCGCCTGGCACCCGGGCAACGCATCGCACTGCATGGCGACAGCGGCGCCGGCAAGAGTTCGCTGCTGGCGCTGGCGTTGCGCCTGTGCGATCCGCAAAGTGGATCGGTGAGCTTTGGCGGTATCGACCTGCGCCAATTCACCCAGGCCGACTGGCACGCACGGATCGCCTGGCTACCACAGGACGCGCCGGTGTTCGCCGGCAGCGTGCGCGACAACCTGCGCATGGGCGCGCCACAGGCGGACGATGCGCGCCTGTGGGAAGCGTTGTCGCAAGTGAAGATGGAAGGCGCGATACGCGCGTTGCCTGAGGGACTCGATGCCTGGATCGGCGAGAACGGCGCCACCCTTTCGGCAGGCCAGTCGCGCCGCATCGCACTCGCGCGCGCCTTGTTGCGCGACACGCCGCTGTTGTTGTTGGACGAGCCGACCGAAGGACTGGATGCCGACACCGCCAACGAACTTCTACTGGACCTGGCCGCCGCCAGCGGCTCGCGCAGCGTGCTGATGGCCAGCCATGATGAGTTGCCGGAGGGCGTGGCGCACCAGCGTTTTCGCCTTGTCGATGGAAAGCTGCGGCGCTGCTGATCCTTTGTAGGGCCGAGCAAGCTCGGCCCTACAAGGACGCGGCTAGGCGCGTGCTTCGGCCAGCGCCTGCAGGCGCTCCCTGTCCAGCAATTCGATGTGGTGCGGATCGCTGGCCGCGATCAGTCCGTCCTGCCGCAGTTTGGTGAAACTGCGGCTCACCGTTTCCACGGTAAGCCCAAGGTAGTCGGCGATATCCGCACGCGTCATCGGCAACACCAGCTCGTTACCGCCGATGCCCTGCCGTTGCCGGCGCGCTGCCATGTCCAGCAGGAAACCGGCGAGCCGTTCCGGCGGCGTCATCCGCGCCAGCGCCATCAGGTTGTTCCGGGTAGCGTCGAGTTCGACGCAGGCGCGTTCCAGCAGTTCGTGCTCGAGGCCGGGATGGCGTTCGCACAGTTCCCGCATGTCGGCCTGGGCGACGGAACACAGCACGCTGTCGTTGATCGCCTCGATTGAATGCCGGTAATGCGATGCGCCACTGAAGCCGATGAAATCGCCCGGCATCAGGAATCCGGCAACCAGCCGGCGCCCATCCGGCAACACGCGGATGCGGCGCAAGGCGCCGGAGCTGACGGTGAATACGTAGCGCCGAACATCACCTTCGCGCGCCAGCATCTGGCCGGCTTGCAGCCGGACTTCGCCGGCCAGCGCATCCAGGTCGCCCAGCGTGCCGACCGGCAACGCGGCGCAGACTGCCAGGTGCTTCACCAGGCAGGACGTGCAGCCGTGGAGGGTCACGGCAGGGCCGATGCCGGGGGATGGACCGATGCCCTGATCCACGGAAGAAGCGCGGCGCAGCAGGCGCAGGCCCATCAGGATTGGGGGTTCCTGGACATGCGTACATGATACCCCCGCGCCCCCAAGCTGAATCCCAAGCCCGGTGGCGCAAGCTTTTACGGCCGGGATCGGTTACAGTGCGCCCCGTTTGCAAGCGGCCGTCCGTTTCCCTTCGGGATCGCCGGCGCCTTCAGGTCCTCCTGGACCGATGCGCCCGCCCCCACTCCGACGCCATTCGCCTTGCAGATACGGCTCCTCCACCTTTTGGCGGCAGCCGCACTCAATTCCTCGCAGCGCGGTTCATCGGGAACGCTTCGGGTAATACCTCGATCACCACTGATCTCCTGGCGTCCGCACGTTTGCGCGGGCGCTCGAGTCCGTTTCGATCGAAATACTGGAGCTTCATCGAATGTCTTTTGAAAACCTCGGGCTTTCGCCCTTCCTGCTGCGTGCCCTGAAAGAACAGGGTTACGACACCCCCACCCCGATCCAGACCCAGGCCATTCCGCTGGCCCTGGCCGGCCACGACCTGATGGCCGGCGCCCAGACCGGCACCGGCAAGACCGCGGCGTTCGGCCTACCGCTGCTGCAGCACTTGGGCACCTCGCCGCAGGCAGTGAGCGGCGTGCGTAAACCGCGTGCGCTGATCCTGGCCCCGACCCGTGAACTCGCGGTGCAGGTGCACGACAGCCTGCGCGATTACAGCAAGTACCTGCGTATCCCCAGCACCACCATCTATGGCGGCGCCGGCATGGGCCCGCAGCAGGACGCATTGCGTCGTGGCGTGGACCTGATCGTGGCGACCCCGGGTCGTTTGATCGACCACATGGACCGCCGCAACGTCGACCTGTCGGGCATCGAGATCCTGGTCCTGGACGAAGCCGACCGCATGCTCGACATGGGCTTCCTGCCTGCGATCCAGCGCATCCTGACCAAGCTGCCCAAGCAGAACCGGCAGACGCTGCTGTTCTCGGCGACCTTCGTCGACAGCATCAAGCAGTTGGCACTGCAGTTCATGCACGAGCCGAAGCAGATCCAGGTCACCCCCAGCAACACCGTGGCCGACACCATCAGCCATCGCGTGCATCCGGTCGATGGCCCGCGCAAGCGCGACCTGCTGTTGCACCTGCTGGCGGTTGATTCGCGCAAGCAGGCGCTGGTCTTCGGCCGCACCAAGCACGGTTGCGACAAGCTGGCCAAGTTCCTGGAGCAGTCCGGGATCAAGGTCGCGGCGATCCACGGCAACAAGAGCCAGGGCGCGCGCCTGCGTGCGCTGAAGGACTTCAAGGCCGGCCGCATCAACGTGCTGGTCGCCACCGACATCGCCGCGCGCGGCATCGACATCGACCAGTTGCCGACGGTGATCAACTTCGACCTGCCGATGGTCGCCGAAGACTACGTGCACCGCATCGGCCGTACCGGCCGCAACGGCTCGCAGGGCGAAGCGATCTCGCTGGTCGCCCAGGACGAAGCCAAGCTGCTGCGTGCGATCACCCGCATGTTGAAACGCGACGTGGAAATCCGCGACGTGCCGGGCTTCGAGCCGATGCGTCCGATCCGCTGGGGCAACGACAACCCGCCGAACGAGCGTCCGGGCGGCAACAACGCCCCGCGCCGCGCCAACACCGCACGTCGCCCGCATTCGGATGCACCGCGCCATGCGCATGCCGGTCCGAAGCAGCGCACCGGTGGTGGCGGAGCTCCGGGTGGCGGCCAGCGCGATGGCGCGCGTAGTCCGAACCCGTATCGCCAGGGCGCGCGTCCGGCACGCTAAGTGCTGACAGCAATCGGATGAAAGGGTTGGCCTCCGGGCCAGCCCTTTTTTCTTCCGATAATCCAGGATCCTCCGAAAGAGGAGTCGGGAAATTTTCCACCCTCGCCCACCTACAATGCCGCCCATGGATATCTTCAAGATCTTCACCCTGGAAGCCGCGCACAGGCTTCCCAACGTGCCGCCCGGGCACAAATGCGCGCGCCTGCATGGGCATTCGTTCCGCATCGAAGTAAGAGTGGGCGGCGAGCCCGGCGCCGACACCGGCTGGATCATGGACTTCGGCGATATCAAGGCGGCGTTCCAGCCGATCTACGACCAGTTGGACCACCACTACCTCAACGATATCGAAGGCCTGGACAACCCGACCAGCGAACGCCTGGCGATCTGGGTCTGGGAGCGGCTCAAGCCGGCACTGCCGGCACTGAGCGAGATCGTGATCCACGAGACCTGCACCTCGGGCTGCCGCTACCGCGGCTGACCTGGTTGGTGGGAGCGGCGTCCCCACCCCATGCAAGTGTTTGATTCCAAACGGACCATGACCGTTCGTCGGATTCCATACGCCTGTTGTTGCGTTGCAACATATGGATCTGTATATTGCACTGCAACACGGTCATACGACCCCTTCTACCCCGGAGACACACCATGTCCGCACAGATCAACGAGCAGTTCACCACCTTCACCCAGCAGTTCGCCGCCGCTGCTTCGCGCGCCAACCGCCTGGCCCTGGAAAATGCCGAGACCATCTTCGGCGTGCAGCTGAAGACCTTCGAGAAGAACATCGAAGCCACCACCGCGTTCTTCGGCGAGCTGTCCGAGATCCGCGACGTCGAAGCCTACAAGACCGTGTGGCCGAAGGGCCTGCAGATCGCCAAGGAAAATGCCGAGCGCGTCGCCGCTGCCGGCCAGGAAGTGATCGGCCTGACCGTGAAGACCAACGAAGCCCTCGGCCAGCTGGCAAAGAGCCAGTTCGAAGCCGCCAGCGAAACCGCGCAGGCGACCGTGGCCAAGGCGACCAAGGCCGCCAAGGGCAAGTAAGCAGCTTCGCAACACCTCGTCGTTTTATTGCGCGGCTCCCCTCCCTCCGCGCAACCGACCCGGCAGCCCCCACGCTGCCGGGCTTTTTATTGCCCGGATGGCGGCGAGGAACAAAAGAGCCTGTAGGAGCGACGCAAGTCGCGAAGTCCCGGAATCTCGATTCTCGGATCACCCTGACATGCAAATGCTGCGGACTTCGCGACTCGCGTCGCTCCTACGCAAACACCTCAGGCACCGAACCGCAGCCGGCGTGAAAGCGCCAACGCATCCAACGTCGCGTCGTAAGGCAGCCTTCCCCAGCACGGCGCCGGCATGCGTGCCGTCAGCAGTTCGAAATTCTCGTCCTGCCGCAGCATGTCCGCATCCACGTGGTTGGCGATCCATCCCGCCAGTTCGCAGCCATCATCGAGGATCGCGCGCGCCGCCAGTCGCGCATGGTTGAGGCAGCCCAGGCGCATGCCGACCACCATCACCACTGGGAGCCTCAAAGCCCGCACCACGTCGACCTGGTCCAGCGTGGCCGTTAGTGGTGCGGCCCAACCGCCCACGCCTTCCACCACCACCGCATCGGCCGATGCCTGCAGGCGCCCGAAAGCGGCGACGATTTTTTCCAGCCCGACCTCGACGCCGGCTTCGCGTGCCGCGATTTCTGGCGCCAGCGGTTGCGGCAAGGCATACGGATTGAGGTCGGCGTAATCCGGCCGCGGATCGCTGGCCGCCAGCAAGGCCAGTGCATCTTCGTTGCGCAGGCCATCACCTGCGTCCACGCAACCGCTGGCCACCGGCTTCATGCCGACCGCACGTAGCCCGCGGCCACGCAAAGCGTGCAGCAGCGCAGTGGAAGCGAGGGTCTTGCCGATGCCGGTATCGGTGCCGGTGATGTAGTAGTGGGTCATTTCCAGGGATCGTGGCCGTTATCTACTGCCAAATTCCGTTTGAATTGCATGGGGACGGATATCGCGAATACCGCGCTTTGGCACAGGCCAAGGTGCAGCATGCCGCGCCCCGGCGCAAGACAACCCGCGGAATCCACCCGGAACGCCGCTCACCCCAAACGGATAGAATCGAGCGATGTCCTTCACCGCTTCCACCCTTTCCGGCAGCAAGCCGGAACAATACGCGCAGTTGGCCGCACAGGCGCGCGCCCTGGTGCACGGCGAACCCGACCGCATCGCCAACGCCGCCAACCTCGCGGCACTGGTCTATCACGCCCTGCCCGGTCTCAACTGGGTCGGCTTCTATTTCTACGACGGCAATGAACTGGTGGTCGGTCCGTTCCAGGGCCTGCCGGCCTGCGTGCGCATCGCCCTGGACAAGGGCGTGTGCGGCGCCGCCGCGCGCACCCGCCTGACCCAGCGCGTGGCCGACGTGGATGCATTCCCCGGACACATCGCCTGCGATTCGGCATCGCGTTCCGAATTGGTGGTGCCGCTGGTGCACGGCGACGGACTGGTGGGGGTATTCGATCTCGACAGCCCGCAACCCGGCCGTTTCGACGAGGAAGACCAGCAAGGCCTTGAGGCTATCGCCCGCGTATTCCTGGAATCGCTGCCATGACTCAGGCCGGCACCATCAAGATGCGCAACATCGGCCCCAAGTCCTCGGCCTGGCTGCGCCAGGTCGGTTTGCGCACGCGGGAGGACATCGCCACAGCCGGCCCGGTGGATGCCTTCATGCGGGTCAAGCGCGCCGGCTTCCGGCCCAGCCTCAACCTGCTGTATGCGCTGGAAGGCGCGCTCGCCGATTGCCACTGGCAGGAAGTGCCCGAAGTCCGGCGCCAGGTCCTGGTCGCCGAATACGAAGCGGCGGTGGCGTTGTTGCCGGCGCCGCGCGGTCGTCCTGCGGCAGGACCGGTGACCACCACGCAGATGCAGGAAGACGAAGCACCCTCTTCCGATTTCCTAGATCAACCTGCGGGCGACGACGAGCACGAGTGAGTCGGCGCGACCTGCGCCCTCTCCTTTACGGGAGAGAGACCGCTTCGCGCAGCGAAGCAGGGAGAGGGCCGATTTCCTGTTCCTGTTCCTGCTCCGCGAAGCGCATCCGGGCCGGCCCGGATTTGCGCCCAGAGGAAATCCTCTTGTGGAAGCAAACCAAGGTTGTGCTTCGCGTGATGGGCACGAAGAACCAAAGCAGGATCAAGATCAAAAGCACCCCTCCTCAATCCTCCCCTGCGCTACGCGCAAGGGAGGAGGCAAAGGCGCTGCCGCGTTGCCTGGCCATACCTCCTCGGCAGGCATGAGGAACACGGTTGCTGCAAAGCAGCGGACTTCCCCAATCAGGTACACTGCGCGCGCTTCAAGGTGACCCGACGGCGACGACATGCCGCCTTCGGGTTGAAACGGGAAGCCGGTGAGTCCATCCGACCCAGGTCGTGCATGACGAGTCCGGCGCTGCCCCCGCAACGGTAAGCGAAGACAACCGCGGCATCCGCCACTGTGCCCAGCATGGGAAGGCGCCACGGTCGAACGTCCCGACGTTCATTCGCAAGCCCGGAGACCGGCCTTCAAGCTCACTGGTTGCGATGCGGCGGGCATTGCGGCGGCGGTCCGTGCTGCGGCCTTCCGTTTCCTTCCCCTGCTTGCGACTCCATCCACCATTCCGCGTACGGGTCGTGCGCGATGGAGAAGTCTCGTCATGCAGCAACGTAGTCCCGCTTTCCACACCCTCGCCCTGTCCATCGCCCTGGCGCTGCCCGCCACCGCCTTCGCCCAGTCCAGCGATGACGCCACCGAACTCGATGAGATCGTCGTCACCGGCACCCGCACCGAGGTCGCCCTCGAAGACAGCCTGGTGCCCGCGCAGGTGATCGACCGCGCGGAAATCGAACGCAGCCAGGCGCGTTCGCTGCAGGACCTGCTCAAGGGCCGCGCCGGCCTCAACATGACCAACCAGGGCGGGGCCGGCAAGCTCACCACCGTGTTCCTGCGCGGCGCCGAATCCGATCACGTGCTGGTGCTCGTGGACGGCGTGCGCATCGGTTCGGCCACCGCTGGCCTGGCCATGTTCCAGGACCTGCCGGTCGACCAGATCGAACGCATCGAGATCATCCGCGGCCCGCGCTCCAGCCTGTACGGCTCGGAAGCCATCGGCGGCGTGATCCAGATCTTCACCCGCAAGGGCGGCGTGGGTTTCGAGCCGCATTTCCGCATCGGCGCCGGCAGCCACAACCTGCGCGAAGCCAGCGCCGGCTTCAGCAACCGCGGCGAACGCGGCTGGATCAGCGCCGAGGGTGCCTACCAGGAAACCGACGGAATCAATGCCTGCCGTGGTTCTGCAGTCACGTTCCAGGGTTGCTTCGCCGATGAACCCGATCTCGACGGCTACCGCAACGTTTCGGTTTCGCTGCGCGGTGGCGTCAACGTCGGCGACGAACTGACCGTCGAAGGTCATTTCCTCAACGCCGATGCCGACAACGAATACGACGGCAGCATCTTCGGTGGCAATGAAACCGAAACCACCCAGCAGGTGCTCGGCAGCAAGCTGACCTGGACGCCGGGTGATCGCGTCAAGCTCACGCTGCAGGCGGGCCGCACCGCGGACAAATCCGATGCGTTCTTCCGCGAAGCAGGCACCCGCGCCTATGTGAACACCTTCGACACGCAGCGCGACACCGCGTCGGTGCAAGCGGACTTCGCGTTCGCGGAAGGCCAGCTGCTGACCGCCGGCGGTGACTGGCAGCGGGATGAAGTGACCAGTACCACTGCCTACACCATAGACAGCCGCGACAACACTGCAGGCTTCATTGAATACCAGGGCAGGTTCGGCGCGCACCAGCTGCAGGCCAGCGTGCGCAACGACGACAACGAGCAGTTCGGCAACCACACCACCGGCAGCCTCGGCTGGGGCATGGCGCTGGGAGGCGACTTCAGGCTCAACGCGACCTACGGCACCGGCTTCAAGGCACCGACATTCAACGACCTGTATTACCCGTTCGGCGGCAATCCGGACCTGGAGCCCGAGGAATCGAAGAGCCTCAACATCGGCATCGGCCAGTACGCCACGGACTGGAACTGGACCTTCAACGTATTCGAAACCCGCATCGATTCGCTGACCGGCTACGACAGCTTCTTCAACCTGGTCCAGGTGGATGAAGCGCGCATCCGCGGCGCCGAACTGACCTTCGCTACTTCAATCGCCGGCTGGGACCTGTCCACGCAGCTCAGCTACGTCGATCCGCGCGCCGACGCGCGCCTGACCGCGGAAGGCACCGACAACCCCAACCACGGCAACCTGCTGCCGCGCCGTGCGCCACGCACCGGCCGCATCGACCTCGACCGCAGCTTCGGCGCATTCCGTTTCGGCACCACGGTCAGCGGCGCCAGCGCGCGTTACGACGATGCCGCCAACAACGTGCGCCTGGGCGGCTACGGCACCGTCGACTTGCGCGTCGAGTACGCGGTCAACGCCGACTGGACCTTGCAGGCACGCGCGAGCAACGTGTTCGACCGCGACTACGAAACCATCGCCTGGTACAACCAGCCCGGCCGCGAGTACGGGCTGAGTCTGCGTTACCAGCCGGCGCGCTAGTCAGCGACGCCGGGCCTGTTGCTTCCCGACTTCGACCCTCTCCACTGGAGAGGGTTTTTTTATTCCAGCAGTTCGCGCATGTCATCGATGACGCGCACGCCCGGCACCGAATGCGGATCGAAACCGCGCAGATAACCGTAAGTGACCAATGCCATCGGCACACCCGCTGCCTGCGCGGTCTGCAGATCGGTGGCCGAGTCGCCCACCATCAGGCACTGCGAAGCCTGCAGGCCGAAGTGATCGACCACGTGCAGCAAGGGCACCGCACTGGGCTTGCGCTCGGGCAGGGTGTCGCCACCCACGATGCACTCGAAGTATCCACCCAGCTCCAGCGCGTCCAGCAACGGACGCACGAAGCGTTCCGGCTTGTTGGTGCATACCGCCACCGCGACTTTTTTTCCGCGCAACGCCCGCAGGGTTTCGACCACGCCCGGATATACCGTTGGATACAGCAACAGGCAGTCGGCGTAATGGACCATGAAACCCGGCATCACCTCGTCCAGGTCGATGGCCTTCCCGGCATGGGCGAAGGCGCTGGCCACCAGGGCGCGCGCGCCATCGCCGATCCAGCCGCGGATCACGGCTTCCTGCTGCCACGGCAACGACCAGTCGACCAGCGTGCGGTTCACCGCTTCGGCGATGTCGGAAGCACTGTCGACCAGGGTGCCGTCCAGGTCGAACACGACCAGCGAATAGGGAAAGCTCAAATCAATGCTCCAGGGGTGGTGGGGTTGCGGCTTGTTCGTAGCCGTCGAAAAGCGTGCCTTGCGCATCCGTCTCCTCGCGCTCGCGGAATCCGCCCAGTCCCACCCCGACCAGCCGGTACAAGGTTCCGGCCGGTTGTTCGACGCGGTCGCACAGCGACAGCGCGATTTCGGTGAGCATTTCCAGAGAATGCGGCGGGCTTTCCGGGGTGAAGCTGCGGGTCAGGATGCGGAACTGCGAGGTCTTCAATTTCAGCACCACGGTGCGGCCCACGCGTTCGGTCTTGCGCGAGGCTTCCCAGGTCTTGGCCGCCAGCCGCCGGATCGTCGGTGCGAGTTCGGACAGGGGCACATCGTGTTCGAAGGTGTCCTCGGCCGAGATCGACTGCACCGGCTGGTCGGGCTGCACCGGGCGTTCGTCGATACCGCGCGCGCGCCGATACAGCGCGGCGCCGAAGCTGCCGAAGTGGCGCTGCAGTTCGTCCATCGGGTACTCGCGCAGGTCACCGACCAGCTCGATGCCCAGCGCGGCAAGCTTGCCCTGCATGACCTTGCCCACGCCCGGGATCTTGGCCACCGGCAACGGCGCGAGGAAGGCTTCCACCTGCTGCGGACGGATCACGAACTGGCCGTCGGGCTTGCGCCAGTCCGAGGCGATCTTGGCCAGGAACTTGTTCGGTGCGATCCCGGCCGACGCGGTCAACGCCGTCTCCTCGCGGATCTGCCGGCGGATCTCCTCGGCGATGGCGGTGGCGCTGGGAAAATCGGTCTTCGGTTCGGTGACGTCCAGGTAGGCCTCGTCCAGCGACAGCGGTTCGACCAGGTCGGTGTGGCGCAGGAAGATGTCCCGGATCGCCTTCGATGCCGCCTTGTAGCGGACGAAGTCCGGCGGCACGAAGATCGCCTGCGGGCACAGGCGTTCGGCGCGCACCGCCGGCATCGCCGAACGCACGCCGAAGACCCGCGCCTCGTACGACGCGGCGCAGACCACCGACCGCGCCCCGCGCCAGGCCACCACCACCGGCTTGCCGCGCAGTTCCGGATCGTCGCGTTGTTCGACCGAGGCGTAGAACGCATCCATGTCGATGTGCAGGATCTTGCGCATGCCGGCATTATCGCCCGCGGCAGGCACGGCCCCCGTGGGAGCCGGCCGGGGTTGGCCCGCCATGCTTGCACCAGGCAAAAAACCTCATCGATAAGGTTCGCCAGCCTTCCGATGAGGTGGAAAACCCTTCCGGAAGGGTGCAATCGCCTTCGGGAAGGCTTGGCAACCCTTCCGCAAGGGCGGAAAACCCTTCGCGAAGGGTTGCGGAGGATTCCAGATGGGTTTTTTTGTATTCCGGAAGGGTTTTTTCGTATTCCGGAAGGGTTCGCGACCCTCCCGCCCCCCATGGAACAAACCGCCCGGAGGCGGCTTGCAGGTTCCACGGAGCGTGCGGCGGCTGACCCGCCTTCCCTTATTCCACCGTGACGCTCTTGGCCAGGTTCCTCGGCTTGTCCACGTCGGTGCCGCGCGCCAGGGCGGTGTGGTACGCCAGCAGCTGCACCGGGATGGTGTGGACGATGGCGCTGAGCACGCCGACATGGCGCGGGGTGCGGATCACGTGCACGCCTTCGGATTCGCTGAAGTTGCTGTCCTGGTCGGCGAACACGAACAGCTCGCCGCCGCGGGCGCGCACTTCCTGCATGTTCGACTTCACCTTCTCCAGCAGCTTGTCGTTGGGGGCGATCACCACCACCGGCATTTCCGCGTCGACCAGCGCCAACGGGCCGTGCTTGAGCTCGCCGGCCGGATAGGCCTCGGCGTGGATGTAGGAGATCTCCTTGAGCTTCAATGCGCCTTCCAGGGCGATCGGGTAATGCAGGCCGCGACCGAGGAACAGCGCGTTTTCCTTCTGCGCGAAACGTTCGGCCCATACCGCGATCTGCGGCTCCAGGTTGAGCGCGTGTTGCACGCTGCCGGGCAGGAAGCGCAGTTGTTCGAGGTAATCGGCTTCGTCGGCGGCACTGACCTTGCCGTGCAGCTTGCCCAGCACCACGCACAGCTGGAACAGCGCGGCGAGCTGGGTGGTGAAGGCCTTGGTCGAGGCAACACCAATTTCGGCGCCGGCGCGGGTGTAGCAGACCAGTTCGCTGGCGCGCGGGATCGCGCTCTCGGGCACGTTGCAGATCGACAGCGTGTGCAGGTGGCCCAGCGACTTGGCGTATTTCAGCGCTTCCATCGTGTCCAGGGTTTCGCCGGACTGGGAGATGGTGACGATCAGGTGCTTGGGATTCGCATACGCCGCGCGGTAGCGGTATTCGCTGGCGATCTCGACCGAGCACGTCAGGCCGGAAATCGCCTCGATCCAGTAGCGCGCGGTCAGGCCGGCGTAGTAGCTGGTGCCGCAGGCGAGGATCTGCACGCCTTCGATATCGCGCAGCACGGCGTCCGCGTTCCTGCCGAACAGTTCCGGCAAGAATCCGCCGTCGATCACCGCCTCGATGGTGTCGGCGAGGGCGCGCGGCTGCTCGTGGATTTCCTTCTGCATGAAGTGGCGGTACGGGCCCAGCTCCAGCGAGGCCAGCGACACGTCGGACACGTGCACGTCGCGCTGGATTTCATTGTTGTCGCCGTCGAATACGCGCACGCCTGTACGACTGACTTCGGCGGTGTCGCCTTCTTCCAGGAAGATCACCCGGCGCGTGGCCTGGATGATCGCCGAGACGTCGGAGGCGATGAAGTTCTCGCCTTCGCCCAGGCCGACCAGCAACGGGCAGCCCATGCGCGCGCAGATCATGCGTTCCGGTTCCTTGCGACTGACCACCGCCAGCGCGTAGGCGCCGTGCAGTTCCTTGACCGTGCGCTGCACCGCCGCCAGCAGGTTGGCGCCGTCGGCCAGGTAGTGGTGGATCAGGTGGGCGATGACCTCGGTGTCGGTCTGCGATTCGAAGACATAGCCCAGCGCCTGCAGGCGCGCGCGCTGTTGCTCGTGGTTCTCGATGATGCCGTTGTGGACCAGGGCCACGCCGTGGCTGATGTGCGGGTGCGCGTTGGCCTCGGTGACGCCGCCATGGGTGGCCCAGCGGGTGTGGCCGATGCCCAGGTGCGCGTGGAAGCCTTCGGCCAGTGCGGCGCCTTCCATTTCCACGACCCGGCCGGTGCGGCGCACGCGGCTGACCTCGTTGCCGTCGACCACGGCGATGCCGGCCGAATCGTAACCGCGGTATTCCAGCCGCTTCAGTCCTTCGATGAGTACCGGAACCACATCGCGATCCGCGATCGCACCAACAATGCCGCACATGTAGGAAAACTCCAGGGGTCAGGTGTCCAGTGTAAACGCCGAAACCCCGCCGGACCGTCCGTGCGGACGCCGCATGTGTCCGCGCGGACACTTTTCCGCAACTGCGATTCCTTTCCATTCAACAACTTGCGATTGGCACGCCGATTGCTTTGATTCCGGTGTCCAACCCCAGGTTGGATTCCCGCATCCAACCCCCAGCACCGCCACCGGATACCCGACCGCCCCATGGAAACCCGCGACCGCTTCCGTATCCGCGACACCTCCGCCCAGGACCAGGTGATCGCGCCTCCTCCCGCGAGCGCGGCGCGACGACGCATTCCGAAGCAGTGGCTGGGCGGCGGCATCGCCGGCGTCGCGGTGCTGGCGCTGGCGGCCTGGGTGGTGACGGGCTGGCTGGGCGGCGGCAGGTCGTTCGATTCTTCCCGGGTGCGCATCGCCGAAGTCACCCGTGGCGACCTGGTCCGCGACCTCTCCGCCGACGGCCGGGTGATCGCGGCCAACAGTCCGACCCTGTACGCCATTGCCGGCGGCACCGTGGCGCTCAAGGTCGTGGCCGGCGACGTGGTCAAGAAGGGCCAGGCACTGGCCGAGATCGACAGCCCCGAACTGCGCAGCAAGCTGGCCCAGGAAGGCTCCACCCTGGCCAGCATGGAAGCCGAGGCCAGCCGCGCGATCCTGGACGCGCAGATCGCGCGCTCCACCGCCGGCAAGACCGTGGACCAGGCGCGGATCGAACGCACCGCGGCGGAGCGCGACCTCGAGCGCTACCAGCGCGCCTATGAAGGCGGAGCGGTCTCTCAGAACGAATACGCCAAGGCCCAGGACGAACTGAAGAAGGCCGACATCGGCCTGGCCGCGGCGCAGAAGGATGCCGGCCTGCAGGGCCAGGGCGCCGGCCTGGACTCACGCAACAAGCGCCTGCTCGCCGACCGCCAGCGCGCGGTGGTGGTCGAGTTGCAGCGGCAGGTGGATGCGCTGACCTTGCGTTCGCCATTCGACGGCCAGATCGGCCAGGTGCAGATCCCGCAAGGCACCAATGTCGCCACCAACGCACCGATCCTGAGCGTGGTCGACCTGAGCGTGTTCGAAG
>JBOHXX010000019.1:0-20007 GCA_050737675.1 Pseudoxanthomonas sp. | reverse complement strand
GTGCATGCCGACGGCCAGTACGTGGTCGACGCGTTGACCCCGATCTCCGATTTCAACGAACGCTTCGGCGCCGACTTCCCCGATGACGAATACGACACCGTCGGCGGCCTGGTCACCGCGGCCATCGGCCACCTGCCGGATACGGACGAGGAACTGACTTTGGGCAGGTTCGAGTTCCGCGTGGCCAAGGCCGATGCGCGTCGCGTGCATGCGTTCCATGTCGGCGTGCTTTCCGACAACTAGCATGCCGATAACCCGGATGTTCGCCCGCTTGAAGTTCGCCCGCTTGCTCATGCTCGGTCTGCTGTCGCTGCTGGCGGCTTCGGCCTGGGCCGCAACGCCGATAAGCGCCCCGCGTATCGGGGTAATGACCATGCAGCCGGGCGAGATCTTCTTCGAGCGCTTCGGCCACGACGCCATCGTGGTCATGGACCCTCGGACCGGCGAAGCGACTTCGTACAACTTCGGCTTCTTCGACATGGACGAGCCCGGCTTCGTCGGCCGCTTCGCCCACGGCGACATGCAGTACTACCTGGTCGCACTGCCGCTGCAGCAGGACCTGTCCTATTACCGCGAGGTCGGGCGCGGGGTGAAGTTGCAATGGCTGGACCTCCCGCCGGAACAGGCGCAATCGCTGGCCGGTGCATTGGCCGAGCGCGCCAAGCCCGAAAACGCGCGCTACCACTACGACTATTTCACTTCCAACTGTTCCACCCAGGTACGCGATGCTCTCGACAACGCCATGGGCGGCGCGCTGAAGTCGCAGATGGTCGGGCGCTCGCGCGGCAATACCTTGCGCAGCGAAGCGGTGCGCCTGGCCTCGCCTGCCTTGTGGATGTGGCTGGGTTTCGACATCGGCCTGGGGCCGTACGCCGACGTGCCGATGTCGCGCTGGGAGGAAGCCTACGTGCCGATGCGCCTGGCCGACAGCTTGCGCGAAGCGAAAAACGCGGCGGGACGACCATTGGTGCAATCGGAGCAGGTACTTGTGCCGCATCGGCTTGCGCCGGAACCGCCAGAGCAAGCACGGCGCTGGTGGCCATGGTTGCTGGCCGGCCTGTCCGTCGCGACCGCGATCCTGCTGGTCGCGCCGCGCAAACCTCGCCTGCTCGCGGCGCTGGCCCTGCCGTTGTGGCTGCTCTGCGGTGTGGTCGGCGCAGTGCTGGTATTCCTGTGGGGTTTCACCGAACACCACGCCGCCTGGGCCAACCGCAACCTGCTGCTGTTCAATCCCTTGTGCCTGTTGTTGGTCCCGGGCGCGGTGACGCTGTTGCGCAAGCGCAGGCCCGCGGTGTGGTTCCGCTGGCTGTTGTTGCTTGTGGCTGCTGCCGCCGCAAGCGCATGGATGGTGCTGTGGCTGTCGACGAACCCGCAGGCCAACCAGGCCTGGGTCGCGCTGTTGCTGCCCGTGCATGCGGCGCTTGCATACGTATTCGTGTCCCGGCGCGGCATGTTGCACTGAGAAGGCTGGCAGGATGCGGCTTCCTGGCCGCACTCCGGAATTCCGCATGTCCTTCCGCCCGCTCGCGCTGATCGCGCTGCTTTTCTCCAGCCACGCATTCGCCGCACCCACGCCACCGGTTCCGCCTACGGTCGGCATCACCTCGCCGGATGGCAACCTGTCGGTGGAAGTGACCACCGACAACGACGGGCGCCCGAGCTACGCGGTGCTGCGCGAAGGCAAGCCGGTGATCACACCGTCGCGGCTGGGTTTCCTGTTCCTCGATGCGCCCAAGTTCGAGCGCAACTTCGTCATCGCCGGGCACCAGACCCGCAGTTTCGATGAAACCTGGGAGCAGCCCTGGGGCGAGCGCCGCAGCATCCGCAACCACTACAACGAACTGCGGGTCACCCTGAGCGAGAAAAACGCGCTGAAGCGCAGCATCGATGTCGTGTTCCGCATGTACGACGACGGACTCGGCTTCCGCTATGAATTCCCCGACCAGGCCGCACTGAAGGAAGTGAAGATCAGCGACGAATTGACCGAATTCAGCATCGCCGAACCCGCCACCGCCTGGTGGATCCCCGCGGGCGAGTGGAACCGTGAGGAATACCTCTACCACCGTACCCCGGTGCAGGAAGTCGGCGACGCGCAGACACCGATCACCCTGCGCACCGACAACGGCCTGCATATCTCCATCCATGAAGCGGAACTGGTCGACTACGCCGGGATGAACCTGACCCGGATCGAGAATCGCAAATTCCGCGCCATGCTCACGCCCAGCATCGGTGATGGCAAGGTGATCCGCACCGCGCCGTTCAATACGCCGTGGCGCACCCTGCAGATCGCGGACAACGCCGGCGACCTGGTCACTTCCAGCCTGATCCTCAACCTCAACGAACCCAACAAGCTGGGCGACGTGTCGTGGGTCAAGCCGATGAAATACGTCGGCGTTTGGTGGGAAATGCACCTCGACAAGAAGACCTGGGCTTCGGGGCCGAAACACGGCGCCACCAACGAGAACGTGATGCGCCACATCGACTTCGCCGCGAAGCATGGACTGGGCGGCGTGCTGGTCGAAGGCTGGAACGTGGGCTGGGACGGCGACTGGTTCGGCAACGGCGAGGATTTCAGCTTCACCCAGCCGTATCCGGACTTCGACATCGAGAAGCTTGCGGCGTATGCAAAGTCGAAAAACGTGCGCCTGATCGGCCATCACGAAACCTCCGGCAATGCCGCGCATTACGAATCGCAGATGGGCGCGGCGTTCGACCTGTACCAGCGGCTCGACATCGATGCGGTCAAGACCGGCTATGTCGCCGACGCGGGCCAGGCCAAGGTCATGGGCCTCGACGGCAAGGTGCACTACGCCTGGCACGAAGGCCAGGACATGGCGCGGCATCACCTCAAGGTGGTGACCGAAGCAGCCAAGCGCCATATCGCCGTCAACCCGCACGAACCGATCAAGGACACCGGCCTGCGCCGCACTTATCCCAACTGGATCACCCGCGAAGGCGCGCGCGGCATGGAGTTCAGCGCCTGGGGCCAGCCCGGCAATCCGCCCGAACACGAGGCCAACCTGGTGTTCACCCGCCTGCTGGCCGGACCGATGGATTACACCCCCGGCATCTTCGGCATGAAGACGCGCTCGCCCGACGGCGTGGCCACCACCTGGGCCAAGCAACTGGCGCTGTACGTGGTGATCTACAGCCCGCTGCAGATGGCCGCCGACCTGCTGGAGAACTACGAAGCCAACCCGGGACCGTTCAAGTTCATCGAGGACGTGCCGGTGGATTGGGAAGACACCCGCGTGCTCAACGGCGAGGTCGGCGATTTCGTCACCATCGTGCGCAAGGACCGGCACAGCGATGACTGGTACCTGGGCGCGATCTCCGATGAGGAAGGCCGCGAGCTGAAGGCCGCGCTGTCGTTCCTGGATCCCGGCCGCAAATACGTCGCCCAGATCTATCGCGACGGCGAGCACGCCGACTGGAAACGCGCGCCGCAGGACATCGTGATCGAACAGCGTGAAGTTACCAGCGCTGACACGCTCACCCTGCGACTGGCACCCGGCGGCGGCCAGGCGATCCGCTTCGTCGCGCAATGAATGATCCGGGCGGCGCGGCTTGCCGCGTCGTCCGCGCTGCCTCACCATGCGCGGCATGAACGATATCGCCAAGCCCGCACTGCCTTCCTGCGTCATCAACTGCGTGGTCTACGACAAGGCCGGCAAGCGCCACGACATCACCCTGGACGAGATCAGCGACGTGCTGGCCCGGGACGACGGCAGCTTCGTCTGGGTCGGCCTGTACGAACCGGCCGACGCGATCCTGGAAAAACTGCAGGAGGAATTCTGCCTGCACGACCTAGCGGTGGAAGACGCGCAAAACGCGCACCAGCGACCCAAGCTGGAGGCCTACGGCAATTCCATGTTCGCTGTCATCCACACCGCGCAGGTGGTCGACGAAAAAATCGTCTATGGCGAGACCCATGCGTTCGTCGGACCGCGCTACCTGATCACCGTGCGCCACGGCGCCTCGCTCTCGTACTCCCCGGTGCGCGAGCGCGTGGAAAGGGAACCGGAACTGCTGGTCCTCGGTCCATCCTACGGCCTGTATGCGGTGCTGGATTTCATCGTCGACAACTACCGCCCGATCATCGACGAGTTCCGCGATACCGCCGACTCGCTGGAGCAGGCGATCTTCGCCGACACCTACAGCCGCGACACCGTGGTGCGCCTGTACGAACTGAAGCGCGAACTGAGCAAGATGCGCCTGGCCGTCGGTCCGCTGCAGGACGTGCTGTCGCAACTGACCCGTACCCAGAGCGCGCTGGTGCCGGAAGAAGTGCGCCTGTATTTCCGCGACGTCTACGACCATGCCCTGCGGGTCAACGAATCCATCGATACGCTGCGCGAAATGCTGACCACGGCGCTGAGCGTTAATCTTTCGCTGGTGACCCTGGGCCAGGGCGAAGTGGTCAAGCGACTCGGTGCGTGGGCGGCACTGCTGGCCGCGCCGACCCTGATCACCAGCTGGTATGGCATGAATTTCCACCAGATGCCCGAACTCGACAAGGCCTATGCCTATCCGGCGCTGATCGGTGGCGTCGTGTTGGTGTGCGGCACCTTGTACTGGTTGTTCAAGCGCGCCAAATGGCTTTGAATCTGCAGGAGCGCCCCATGGGGCGTTCCAACGGTGGCCTACACGGCCCGCGCCGCAGTGCACAAACCGGCGCTCCTGGCATTAAGACCAAAGTCGCAGACTGAATCAGCGATTACACATTGACCCTTCTGGCGCTTGGGAGGACTCTAGCCGCAGTCTCTCGGGAGGTGTTCGCATGAAGGGTTTCTCCAAGCTGGCCTGGGCCGCGCTTGCGCTGCTCGGCGCGTTCTGTCTGGGCACCATCGCCTTGCGTCGCGGCGAACATATCAACGCGCTGTGGATCGTGGCGGCGGCGGTGTCGATCTACCTGGTCGCCTATCGTTACTACGGGCTGTTCATCGCCAACAAGGTGCTGGGTGTCGATCCCACCCGTGCGACTCCGGCGGTGATCAACAACGACGGCCTGGACTATGTGCCGACCAACAAGCATGTGCTGTTCGGCCACCACTTCGCCGCCATCGCCGGCGCCGGTCCACTGGTCGGCCCGGTGCTGGCCGCGCAGATGGGCTACCTGCCCGGGGTGCTGTGGCTGATTGCCGGCGTCGTGCTCGCGGGCGCGGTGCAGGACTTCATGGTCCTGTTCATCTCCTCCCGCCGTAACGGCCGCTCATTGGGTGACCTGGTCCGCGAGGAAATGGGCCCGGTGCCCGGCACCATCGCCCTGTTCGGCGTGTTCCTGATCATGATCATCATCCTGGCGGTGCTGGCGATGATCGTAGTCAAGGCGCTGCAAGGCAGCCCGTGGGGCATGTTCACGGTGATCGCGACGATCCCGATCGCGATCATGATGGGCATCTACATGCGCTACATCCGCCCCGGCAAGATCGGCGAGATCTCCGTGGTGGGCCTGGTCCTGCTGCTGGCGGCGATCTGGTACGGCGGCCAGGTGGCGGCGCATCCTGTCTGGGGCCCGGCTTTCACTTTCACCGGCGTACAGATCACCTGGATGCTGATCGGTTACGGCTTCGTCGCCGCGGTGTTGCCGATATGGCTGCTGCTGGCGCCGCGTGATTACCTTTCCACCTTCCTCAAGATCGGCACCATCGTCGGCCTCGCGGTCGGCATCCTGATCGTCATGCCGGAATTGAAGATGCCGGCGCTGACCCAGTTCACCGACGGCACCGGCCCGGTGTGGAAGGGCGGCATGTTCCCGTTCCTGTTCATCACCATCGCCTGTGGCGCGGTATCGGGTTTCCATGCGCTGATCAGCTCGGGCACGACGCCCAAGTTGCTGGCCAATGAGGGCCACGCGCGCTACATCGGTTACGGCGGCATGCTCATGGAATCGTTCGTGGCGATCATGGCCATGGTCGCGGCCTCGATCATCGACCCGGGCATCTACTTCGCCATGAACAGCCCGGCGGCGATCATCGGTACCGACGTCAACAACGCCGCGCAGGTCGTGTCCAGCTGGGGTTTCGTGATCAGTCCCGACGTGCTGGTGGCGACTGCCAAGGAGATCGGTGAAACCAGCATCCTGTCGCGCGCCGGTGGCGCTCCGACCCTAGCCGTGGGCATCGCCCAGATCCTGCATGCGGTGCTGCCAGGCGAAGGCATGATGGCGTTCTGGTACCACTTCGCGATCCTGTTCGAGGCATTGTTCATCCTCACCGCGGTCGATGCCGGCACCCGCGCGGGCCGCTTCATGCTGCAGGACCTGCTGGGCAATTTCGTGCCGGCGCTGCGTCGCACCGAGTCATGGACCGCCAACTTCATCGCCACCGGCGGTTGCGTGGCGCTGTGGGGTTACTTCCTTTACCAGGGCGTGACCGATCCGTTGGGCGGCATCAACATGCTGTGGCCGCTGTTCGGCATCGCCAACCAGATGCTGGCCGGCATCGCGCTGATGCTGTGCACGGTGGTCCTGTTCAAGATGAAGAAGGAGCGCTACGCCTGGGTGTCGATCGTGCCGACCGTGTGGCTGCTGATCTGCACCACCGCCGCCGGCTGGATCAAGATCTTCGACGACAACCCAGGCGTCGGCTTCATGGCCCAGGCCCACAAGTACCGCGATGCCATCGCGGCCGGCGAACTGCTGGCCCCGTCCAAGGACTTCGGCCAGATGCAGCAAGTGATGGTCAACAACTACATCAACGCCGGTTTGACCGCGCTGTTCCTGTTCGTGGTGTTCTCGGTGCTGGTGTATGCGGTCAAGGCGATCCTGGCCGCGCGCCGGGTTTCCGCGCGCAGCGATCGCGAGACCGCGTATGTCGCACTCAAGCCCAACGAGGCGAACCTCTGATGAGCACCGCGCTGGTTCCGGCCGGCCAGTACCAGGCGCATCGCCGCGTGTGGCGGCGCCTGGTGCAGACCGCGCGGCTTTGCTGCGGTGTGCCGGACTACGACAACTACGTGCGGCACATACTGGAGAAACACCCGGACCGCGAAGTCATGGACTACAAGACCTTCTTCCGCGAGCGGCAGGAAGCGAGGTTCGGCGGGAAAAGCGGCTTTCGCTGCTGCTGAAGCCGTCGCGGCGACGTGATCGGCCAAGTCGAGGCGGGGCGGACAGCCCCGCCTTTTTTTGTGCGCGCCAATCCGTGGACCTGCTGCCGGATGGCGGAAACCCCGATCCAGTTCACGGAATCGCGGCTGCATGGTCGCGAAAGCGATGCTAGGATCGACCCGTCGCATGAAGGACCGCACGCGACGCGACAGTCACGCAGCAGCCAGAAGGAACCTGCAATGCGCAAGCCTGCACTGCACAAGCCTGCAATTTACAAGCACGTTCCCGCTCTGGCGGCACTCGCGACATCCCTTTTGATGGTTTCATGCGCCACCGTACCGGTGGGTGCAAAGGAGCAAACCAGCATGTCCGCAGCAATCAAGGACCCCGCCCTCCCCTTCCACGATCCCGCGATCACGCCGCTGGCAAAAGCGGTCGCCGAGGGGGACGTTGCCCGGATCCGCGCCCTTGCCGCATCGGCAGACCTGTCTGCACGTGGCGAGGACAATGTCACCCTGCTCGAGTGGGCGATCTGGAACCAGAAGCCCGCTGCGCTTGCGGCATTGCTGGAAGCCGGCGCCGATGCCGCGATGCCGGGCATGGACAATGAAACCGTGGCGCACATGGCGGCCATGGTGAACGACCCGAAGTACTTGCAGGTACTGATCACGCACAAGGCGCCAGTCGACATCGCCCGCCCAGGTCTGGGCTGGACTCCCATCTTCCGCACAGTGGAAGGCCGCCGCGATGCCCAGTTCAACATGCTCATCGCCGCAGGTGCGGACATTCGCCATACCGACTCAATGGGCGACTCGCTGCTGCATGTCGCGGCCAATGTGAACGATGCCGATCGCGTGCTGCAGTTATTGCAGGCTGGCCTGGATCCACAGCAGACGAACCAGCGCGGCGCGACGTTCCAGAGCGCGCTGTTCTCGGGGTCGGACGCACGGCTGAATGCCAGCGGCAAGGCCGCGCGTCAGAAGGTGCGCGACTGGCTGGCTGCGCACGGCATACCCCAGCAGTAAACAAGTTCTCCAGGAAGAAACCTGCGTCGCTGGCTCGAAGAAGAGCCTTGATGGAGCAGGTCCGCAAGCAAGGAGCTGCGCATGAACAATTTTATCAACGGTTCTCCTCCAGCGACGCACGGCACCGGTTTCGCCGGCGAAGTCCGTGGCCAGCTAGCGCACGCAATCGATCGCGAACTCTCGACTTTGCTTCAGGACAACTATGCTGTGACCGATCTCCGGCGCGGTGTAGCGGGCGATGCGCCGCAACTACCCGGAACCTGGGCGCGCATGGACGAGGACGACGTACGCGCCGCCGGCATCCATCCGGCGCTCATGCACGACGCCAAGAGCGGCTTCGACGCCTCGTTCTATCGGGATGCGCAAGGACATGTGATCCTGGCGTTCACCGGCACCGACGAGGGTCGCGACTGGAAACACAACTTCACCCAGGGACTTGGCTTGAAGGACGAGCAATACGACCGGGCCATCAATCTGGGCCGGAAGGCCAAGGACGCGTTTGGCGATAACGTGGTCTTCGCCGGCCACTCGCTTGGCGGTGGCCTGGCGGCCGCGGCAAGCATGGTCAATGACATCCCTGCGGTCACCTTCAATGCCGCTGGCGTGCACGACAAGACCGTGGAACGCTACGGTTTGGACGCCGACGTGCTGAAGCAGGAAGCGGAACAGGGCCTGATCCGCACCTATCACGTCAGGAACGAGATCCTGACCCACCTGCAGGAAGACAGCATTCCGCTGAAATGGGCGATGCCGGACGCACCGGGGCACAAGATCGAACTGCCCGATCCGGATCCGCTCAGCTTCTTCGAGCGCCTCGTGCCCGGCAAGATGCTCATGCATCGGGTCGACCTGCATTTCATCGAGTCGGTGATGGAAGCGCAGGATCTGGCGCAGTTGCAGGTGCGCGAACGCAGCCCAGGCTCCAGTCCCCAAACCATCGGCGACGTCGGCAGCACGTCCAATCGCCTGCTCGGCGATGCGGTCACCGGCTTGGCCGCGCAACGCGAACCGCTCGGCCTCGCCGACAACGAGCGTTTCTTCAACACCGCGGCCGGCATGGCCGCGCGCGCGGGCCGCGACGGACTGGAACGCATCGATCACGTGGTCGCATCCAGTCGCGGCGGCAGCGCGATCGCAGTGCAAGGCGATCTGCAGGATCCGGCCCAGCGCCGCAGCATGGTCGACCTGGACGAGGCCGGGCAGACCTCGGCGCGACAAAGCGCGATGTCGTTGCGGGACCTGGACGCGCAGCGACAGGGGCAGGAAGTCACCGAACGCCAGCAACGCACGGCACTCGCCCACTAGGGCAATCCTGCTCCCGGAACGGCGGCCGACAGGTCGCCGCCAGGCAATCGCGTAGAACCTGAGGGAAGCATCGCCGCCACGGCATGCCTCCGCCGTGCCGCGAGTGCGGTTCCTATGCCCCCGCCATCGACTTGAGGATCACTCCGAGCAGGTAGGCCAGCCCGGTTCCGGTCGCGTAGCCGAGCGTGCCCAACAACGCGCCCACCGGCGCCAGCGAGGGATGGAACACCGACGCCACCACCGGCGCCGACGCCGGTCCGCCGATGTTGCTCTGCGAGCCGATCGCGAAATAGAAAAACGGCACCCGCAGCAGCTTGCCAACCAGCCACAGCAGGCCGATGTGGATCGAGATCCACACCACGCCGAGCAGGAACAATTCGGGCCGCTGCAGCAGCGCCATGATGTCCATCTGCATGCCGATGCAGGCGATCAGGAAGTACAGCAGCAACGTGCCGATCTTCGACGCACCGGCGCCTTCGTAGGTGCGCGCGCGGGTGAAGCTCAGCGCCAGGCCGATGAAGGTCGACAGCGCCACCACCCACACGAACGGCTCGTGCAGGCTGACCGTCTTCGCCCACGACACGTTGGCGCCGAACCAGGTCGCCAGCGGCGCCGCGATCGCATGCGCCAGGCCGACAGCGCCGAAGGCGATGCCGATGATGATCATCAGGTCGGAAAGACTGGCGATGCGCGCGTGCTGGGCCTGGAAACTGGCCATCCGTTCTTTCAGCTCATCGAGCGCGCGCGTATCCGCGCCGCTGCGCTTGTCGATCGCATCGGCGCGACCGGCGAGGAAGATCAGCACCGCCATCCATACATAGCCGACGCCGACGTCGACCACGGCGAACTGGCCGAACGTGGTGGCATTGACCTCGAATATCTCCTTCATCGCCATCATGTTGGCGCCGCCGCCGATCCAGCTGCCGGCGAGCGCGGTCATGCCGGCCCAGGTGTCGCCAGCCACGGTCGCCGGATGCACCACCGTGAACAACGCGAATGCAACCACCGCGCCGATCATCACGCTGATCGACGACGCCGCATACATCGCCAGCAGCTTCCATCCGAGCTTGAAGATGCCCTTGATGTCGATGGTGAGCGTGAGCAGCACCAGCGCGGCCGGCAACAGCACGCGGCTGGCGACCGGGTTGTAGAGGCTGGTGTTGTTGCCGTCGATCAGGCCGACGCTGTTGTAGATGCCGGGGATGAAGTAGCACAGCAGCAAGGCCGGTACGTAGGTGTAGAACTTCTTCCAGATCCCCGTCTCGCGCGATTCGGTCCAGAAGATCACCCCGAGGGTGGCGGCGATCAAGCCGAGGACGACGATGTCGTTGCTGATCAGGGCGTGGCTGGTTACGGCTTCTGGCATGTCGTTGTCCGCTGTTGCCTTGCGTTCCCTTCTCCCGCCGGAAGAAGGTGGCGCGAAGCGCCGGATGAGGGCGGGAGGATGACATGGCAACGAACCATTCCGGTGCGCTGATCGTGCATTCCCTCATCCGCCCTTCGGGCACCTTCTCCCAAAGGGAGAAGGGAAGCACTTCATTCGCCGAGATGCTGCTTCAGCCAGCCATTGACCGTGTCATGCCACAGCACGCTGTTCTGCGGCTTCAGCACCCAGTGGTTCTCGTCCGGGAAATACAGCAGCTTCGATTCGATGCCCTTGCGCTGTAGCGCGGTGAATGCGGACAGGCCCTGGTCCTCCGGCACGCGGAAGTCCTTGCCGCCCTGCACCACCAGCGTCGGTACGCGCCATTGGGCGATGTGGTCGACCGGGTTGAACTTTTCGTAGCCCTTCGGGTTTTCATACGGCGTGCCGCCGTTTTCCCATTCGCTGAACCACAGCTCTTCGGTCACGTAGCCCATCGAGCGCGTATCGAACACGCCGTCGTGCACGACCAGACATTTCCATGCATCGTTCCAGTTGCCGGCGATCCAGTTGATCATGTAGCCGCCATAGCTCGCACCGAGCGCGCACGCATTCTTGCCATCGAGGAAGGCGTATTTCTTCTGCGCCGCGGCCCAGCCTTTCTGCAGGTCCTCCAGCGGCTTGCCGCCCCAGTCCTGGCTGATGGAATCGGTGAAGGCCTGGCCATAGCCGGTGGAGCCGTGGAAGTCGATCATCACCACCGCGTAGCCCTGCCCCGCATAAGTCTGCGGATTCCAGCGGTAGCTCCAGCCGTTGCCGAAGCTGCCCTGTGGGCCGCCATGGATCAGGAACGCGACCGGGTATTTCTTGCCTTCTACATAATTCCACGGCTTGACCACGTAGCCGTGCACGGTATCGCCTGCGGCACCCTTGAAATCGAACTGTTCGAAATCGCCGAAAGCGACCTCGGGCAAGCGCTCCTGCGCGCGCTGCGTAATCTCACGCAACGGCGCCCCCGCGGTGGTCGTGGTGGTGAACAACTGGTCGCCGGTCTTCATGCTGTTGCGGGTAACGGCCAGGGTGTTGCCGGCGATGTCGAATTCGGCGATGGAGCCGTCGCCGACGATCTTCTCGGCCTTGCCGGTATCGATCTCGACGCCGAACAACGGGTGTTCGCCCGTATCCTGCGCCGTGGTGTAAATGGTCTTGCCGTCCGCCGACAGGACGATGCCGTCGGCAGAACGATCCCAGTGCGCGGCGATCTCGCGGATCTGGCCGCTGCCCAGGTCCATGCTCATCAAGGCGAAACGATCGGCCTCGAAGCCGGGGCGCTTCATCGCGCGGTAGAACAGGGTCTGGCCGTCGGCGCTGAACACCGGGCCGGTATCCCAGGCGAGATTGGCGGCGGTCAGGTTGACGGGCATGCCGGCGCCGTCGGCATTGATCCGGTAGAGGTCGAAGTTGGTGGACCAGGCCTCGCTCTTGCCGGCGACGCGGATGCTGGCGACCAGCGACTTGCCGTCAGGTGCCCAGGCGTATTCGCTGGCATCGCCGAACGGCTTGGAGGGCGCATCGCCGTCCAGCGAATCGGTCAGCGAGACCACGCTTGCCACGGGCTTGGCCTTGCCAGTGGGCAGGTCGGCCACGAACAGGCGGCTGCGGCGGCCATCGGCCCAGGTGTCCCAGTGGCGTACGAACAACTGCTCGTAAACCACGCCGGTGCTCTTCTTCGCCTTGGTTTCGTCGAGTCGCTTCTGGGTGCAGGCGAGGTCGGCCTTGCAATCGGCGAAGGTATCGGCGCTGAAGGCCAGTTGCTTGCCGTCCGGCGACAACTGGTAGCTGCCGATGTCGAGGGCGAAGGCAGTCAGCTGTTGCGGCGTGCCGCCACCGGCGGGCATGGCATACAACTGCTGCGTACCGGATTTGCCGCTGAGGAAATAAACCATCTTGCCGTCGGGCGAGAACGTGGGCGAATTGACGTTCCAGCCTTCCGGGGTCAGCGGCTTCGGCGGCGCCATGTCGCGGGTCAGCAGGTTGCGCATCCACAGGCCGGTGCTGGACTTGGTTACTTCCTTGTCCATTCGCCGCTGCGCGAACACCACCACGCTGCCATCCGGCGACAGCACCGGCGAGGACACCCGGTCCAGCGCGACCATGTCGCGGACATCGAAGCCACGCGTGGCGGCCGTGGCCGGCAAGGCGGCCAGCAGGCAAAGGGGCAGCAAGGCGATTCGCAGGTTCATCCGGGGCTCCGGCAACAGGAAAACCCCGATGTTAGGCCGTAACAGCAACCCGGCGCAAAGGCATGAAGTCATGCCCGGCGTCGCCCCCTTCGCAAAGGGGGCGGATCAAAGTCTCAAAGCGACGCAGGCAGCTTTTCCTGCTTGGCACCGCTCCGGTACAACAGCCAGCCCACTACCGCCAGCACCACCAGGCCTACCCACTGGTTGAAGTGCCAGGCTTCCGGCAATGCCAGTACATCGGCGCTACCCGACAGCACGATCGGCACCGCAATGGCAATGCCCATCAGCGCCTCGCCGGTGATCAGGCCTGCGGAGAACAAGGTGCCCGGGCGATGGATGCGATCCTTTTCCTCTTCATTTTCATCGCTGACCTTGTGCTTGCGTTGCACGAAGTGCGAGATCAGGCCGCCGAGGAAGATCGGCACCATCAATTCCAGCGGCAGATAGATACCAATGGCGGCAGCCAGCACCGGCACGCGGAATTTCGCGCCGCGCGCCTTCAGCCATTCGTCCAGGGCAATGATCGCCGCGCCGACGGCTGCGCCAATGGCGATCATGTCCCAGGGCAGCTTGCCGCCGAACATGCCCTTGGCCACCGATGCCATCAACATGGCCTGCGGCGCGGACAGCGGATTGGGATGCTCGGCAGTCGGCGCGCCGATGCCATAGGCGGTGGCCAGCAGGTTCAGCACCGGCGCCATGATCAGCGCGCAGGAGAACGCACCGATCGCCAGCATCAACTGCTGCTTCCACGGCGTGGCCCCGACGATGTAGCCGGCCTTCAGGTCCTGCAGGTTGTCGCCACCGACCGCGGCCGCGCAGCACACCACCGCGCCGATCATGATCGCGGCCACCGCACCGATCGGGGAATCGCGGCCCAGCAGGAACACCAGGATCACCGATGCGAACAGGATCGTGGCGATGGTGATGCCGGAAACGGGGTTGTTGGACGAACCGACCAGGCCAGCGAGGTACGCCGACACCGAGACGAACAGGAAGCCGGCGACGATCATGATGATGGTCATCAGGATGCCGATCGCCCAAGGGCTGGTGACGGATGCATCGGAGGAGACGATCGCGTGATACAGGACTGCCAACGGCAATACGAACACTACCAACGCAATCAGCATCCACTTCATCGGCAGGTCGCGGTCGGTTTCAGCGACCACTTCGCCCTTGTTCTTGCGTGCGGCGGCAAAACCGCTGCGAATACCCGAGACCAGCGACTTGCGCAGTGAGAACAGCGTCCACACGCCACCGACGAGCATGGCGCCGACGCCCAGGTAACGGATCTTCGCCGACCAGATCGCGAAGGCGGTGTCCGATGCGCCCGCACCGACCAACTGCGCGGCGAGCGCCGGATCGTTGCCCAGGAAGAATGCGTTGTAGATCGGAATCGCGATATGCCAGGACAGCACCGCGCCCGACAACACCACGATGCCGATGTTCAAGCCAACGATGTAACCCACACCCAGCAGCGCAGGTGAAAGATTGGTGCCCAGGTAGGCCAGGCCCTTGCCGTTGGCGAAGAAACCCGCCTGCGCCCAGCTGTCCGGGATCATCTTCAAGCCACTGGCCGCAGCCAGTTTCAGCAGCGCGCCGATGCCCGCCGACATAGCCAGGATTTTCAGGCCAGGCCCGGGATTCTCGCCCGCCTTCAGCACTTCGGCCGCGGCCTTGCCTTCCGGGAACGGGAGCGGTTCTTCTACGATCATCGTGCGGCGCAACGGCACCGAGAACAGCACGCCGAGCAAACCGCCCAGGCCGGCGATGGCCAGTACCCAGGAGTAACGGAAATCCTGCCAGTAGCCGAGGATGATCAGCGCGGGGATGGTGAAGATCACGCCGGCCGCGATTGACGAACCCGCCGAGGCGCCGGTCTGCACGATGTTGTTTTCCAGGATCGTGCCGCCACCCAGCAGGCGCAACACGCCCATCGATACCACCGCCGCCGGGATCGCCGTGGCGATGGTCAGCCCTGCGAACAGGCCCAGATAGGCGTTGGCCGCGGACAGGATCATCGCCAGGATGATCGCCAGTACTACGGCACGGAAGGTAAGTTGCGGCGTCTGGACGCTATTCATGCGGAACCTTGGATCCCCGGGAAGCCGACAACCTATAAGGAAGCTCCGGGCAAGTCCAGCACTGCGGGGCCGTGCACTGCCGCCGCTATACTCCCGCTTTCCGCGCAGGATCCGCCCTTGTCCGCTTCCCTCCAGTCGGTGATTCCCGCCCGCGAGGACTTCCTCGGCCATCCCAAGGGCGTCTACGTCTGCTTCTTCACCGAGATGTGGGAACGCTTCTCCTTCTACGGGATGAAGGCCCTGCTGCTGCTGTACCTGACCAAATACCACCTGTTCGGCGACAAGGCCGGGCTGGATCTGTTGGGGGCCTATGGCGGGCTTGTGTATTGCATCCCGGTGATAGGTGGCCTGCTCGCCGACCGCTGGCTGGGCATGCGCAAGGCGGTGGTATTCGGTGGCCTGCTGCTGGTGCTGGGTCATGCCGGCATGGCCTTCGAGGGCAATGCGGCGGTGAATGTCGGCGGCATCGTGACCCGCGACGAAGGTTCGCTGCGTTACACCTATCTGTCGCTGGCGTTGATCATCATGGGCGTCGGTTTCCTCAAGCCCAACATCTCCACCATCGTCGGCAAGTTGTACGAAGAGAACGATCCGCGCCGCGATTCCGGATTTTCGCTGTTCTACGCCGGTATCAACCTGGGTGCGTTGTTCGCCTCGCTGGTCTGCGGCTACCTGGGGGAGACGCTGGGCTGGAAATACGGTTTCGGCGCGGCCGGCATCGGCATGCTGCTCGGCCTGGTGCTGTTCCTGTGGGGCCAGAAATACCTTCATGGCCACGCCGAGCCACGTGAGCCCGCATTGCTGCGCGAACGCGTGCTCGGCCTGCCGCGCGAATGGCTAATCTATTGCGGCGCGATCGCCGGCGTGCTGCCGATCGCCTGGCTGATGTGGGCTGCGGGCAATGGCGCCTTCGCCCTGGGCGGCGAAGTGTCATTGGCCTTGATGCTGATGCTGGTGGTACTGGCGATCGTGCTGGCCTGGTTCACCTGGTTCATCCTGACCCAGTGCACCCGCGTGCAACGTCAGCAGATGCTCGCATTGATGGCGATGATCTTCATGTGCCTGGTGTTCTTCACCCTGTACGAGCAGACCTACGGTTCCTGGGTGACCTTCACCGACCGCCTGCTGACCAAGGACATCGTGCCTTTACTGGTCAGGCCGGTCGAACACTTCGCCTGGACCGCGGACTGGATGACGAATCTCTTCCTGTTCGTGAAGACCGCGCCGTGGTCGACCTATTCGCTACTGCTGGCGCCGCTTTCCTTCATGCTCGCGGCCCGGCTGTCGGATCGGCGCCCCGAATCTACCGCGCCGCGCCTGCTGTTCATCGCAGTCACCCTGGTGATGCTGGCCTGCCTGGCCCGCGACTGCATCGTGCTGCCACAGACCGCCGGTTCGCTGACCTACCTCGGCGCCTTCTTCCTGGTGGTACTGGCGCCGGTGTTCGCCGCGTTGTGGGCGTACCTGGGACGCAGCGGACGCGACCCCTCCAAGCCGTTCAAGTCCGCATTGGGATTGATGTTCGCCGGCCTGTCGTTCATTCCGCTGGCCTACGCGGCGCAGCAGGTCGGTGCCAGTGGACAGATGGCCAGTGTGTGGTGGCTGGTGCTCGCCTATCTGGTGCTGGAAATCGGCGAAATGTGCCTGGCCCCGGTCGGTCTCTCCGCGGTCACCCAGCTGTCGCTGCCGCGCGTGGTCAGCCTGATGATGGGCACCTGGTTCCTGGCCACCGCGTTCTCGGAAACGCTGGCCGCGCTGTTCGGCAAACTGGCTGCGATCGAGGTGCCGGAAGGCGAAGTCATGAACATCGCTGAGGCCGCCGGCAAATACGCCGACCTGTTCTGGCTGATGACGTGGATCGGACTGGGCTGCGCGGTGTTTGCCTTCGTCGTCGCGCCGCTGCTGAGGCGGATGATGCACGGAGTGCGATGAAGCGGGAAGTCGCTCTACGATGAGGCGAACCCCTCCAGGCTGCTGGCCTTATTCCGCTCGCCGGCCAGACTCCCTCAGCCGGCAGGCTCCCTTTGCGGGTTGCCCACGCTCACCTCGCCGCCGATGTGCCGATTGAAGAAATCCAGCATCTCGGTGTAGAGCTTCAGGTTGTTCTCTTCCTTGTAGAACCCGTGCATCTCGCCCGACTGGATGATCACTCCCTCGGGCGGATTGCCTGCGGCGGTCAATGCCTTGGCCATGGCCTCGGTATGCTCGGGCGGACAGCGCGGATCACGCGCGCCCGCTGCCAGGTAGATCGGCAATTTCAGCTGGCTGGCATAGGTGATGGGCGACATCGCATCCTGTTCCGCGCGGGTCTTGCCGAATGCGCGCACCAGGTAACGCCGCCCCGCGTCGCTCTGGCTGGTGTCGCTCTTGGTCATCTGGATCTGTGCGTCATAAAGACCCACGTAACCGAATGCGCACTGGAACAGATCCGGATCGCGCGCCGGAGCCATCAACGACGCATAGCCGCCGAAACTGCCTCCATAGATGCAGATTCGATCCTTGTTGGCATAGCCCTGGTCGATCGCCCAGCGGGTCGCGTCGATGACATCGTTCATGATCCCCTGCGCCCATTGGCCATAGGCCTTGTCCTCGAAGGCCTTGCCGAAGCCACCCGAACCCCGGTAATTGACCTGCAGCACCAGATAGCCGCGGCTGGCCAACAACTGTGTTTCCGAGTTGAAGCGCCAGTTGTCGCGCGGGCCCATCGGACCACCGTGCGGATTGACGATCATCGGCAGGTTCTTGCCATTGGAGCCATTGGGTACGGTAAGGTAACCGTGGATCTTCAGGCCATCGCGCGTGGTCAGTTCGAACGGCCTGACCGAAGCCATCTTCTTGGCATCCAGCCATGCGCGGTTCTGCATCAGGAAGCGGGCCTTGCCGGTGTCCCGGTCGAAGAGATACAGCTCGCCCGGGTTGCTGTCGCTGTACACCGACACCACTATTTTCTTGCCGTCCGCGGTCGCGCTGGAGAAATCGACGGCCTGGCCCTCGAATGCGCTGGCCAGGGAGGCATAGAGCGCCGCATCAGGATGCTCCTCGTCCACCAGGTTGATGGTCGGCGCGCCCGCTTCGGTCACCACGCCGATGACCGTCTCGCCGTCGACCGAGGTGATGTACCTCGCCGGGTCGGACACGGGATCCTTGAACAACGACTTGAACTCACCGCTCTGCGTATCGATCGTGCCGAAAGCCTCGGTCGCCTTACCGTCGCTCTGCGTCGCATAGACCAGGCCATCGCTCGAACTGCCCAGAACCGCGAGCATCTTGCCTGACGCCTTGGAACTGTTGATCAGCTTCCATTTCCCATCATCTTCGCGTCGATAGAGCTCATTCTGGCTATCGTAGTTTCCCTCGGCATCCTCGTCGTCGTAGCAGATCGCGAAACGAGGTGCCTTGGCCGCATCCAGGGCAATACTGCAGTTCTCGCGCGGCGCGCGGGCCAAGTCCTTCCTGCGCCCGCTGATCGTATCGAACAGCACGACTTCGGTACCGGCACCATCCTTGGATCGCGGGTAGTTGACCGTCATGAGGACGTTGGTATCGTCCTTCCTCAGGGTGTCGAGCAGGTTGAACCTCTCGTTGCCGATGGTCTTCGCACGCTGTGTCGCGTCGCGCGTCCCGTAGAAGATCAAGGGCCTGGCCTGGGTGCCATCGGCATTGACTCCATACCATTCGCCGGTGGCGAATGGCCGGGCGAAACTGCCGATCTTGCGTACCGAATTGAACAGCAGGCGATTGGGCGAAACCCAATAGAAACTGCCCACGCTGCCTTCGTTCGGCAATTGGTTGACCTTGACCAGGCCCAGGTCACTGGTGCGCAGTATCGTGAGGACATCCTGTTCGCCGTGGTCCACGGTCATTGCCAGATACTCGCCATTCGGCGATATCTTCACGTCGCTGTAGATCGGGTGCTTCACGAAATCCTGGATCGGGATGGCACCCGCCGCATTGGCGGCCTCCGCCCGGACCAGCATGGAAAAACCAAAAAAAACCCACAAGACTCGCTTCATTGCAGTATCCCCCTTGTTTGGTGTGTGCCGCCCCCCGGCAGCAAAATCGTTGCAGCGATCAGTGACCGGCGGAATCCAGCACTTCCACCAGGGCTTGCCGCCAATCCGGCAACTCCATCCCGAAATCCACCTGTAGTCGCGAGGTATCCAGGCACGAATAACCCGGACGCCTGGCCCGTGTCGGGTACTCGGCCGTGGTGATGGGCACCACCTCCGGCATCCTCGCCAACAACCCCCTGTCCAACGCCTGCAGAAGGATCTCGTTCGCGAAGGCACACCAGTTGGTCTCGCCAGTCGCGGTAAGGTGCCACAAGCCCGAACGATCGATTCCGGACTGCAGCGCCTTCGTCGTCACGTCTGCGATCAAACAGGCAGTCGTCGGCGTGCCAACCTGGTCCGCAACCACGCGCAATTGCTCGCGCTCGGCGGCAAGCCGCAGCATGGTGCGCATGAAATTGTTGCCGTGGTTTCCATATACCCACGCAGTACGGAAGATCATGTGCCGGCAACCTGAACCGCGTATCGCCTCTTCACCGGCGAGCTTGCTCGCCCCATAGACGCCTAGCGGATCGGTGGCATCGACTTCGAGATAGGGACGAGTCGCGCGGCCATTGAATACATAATCGGTTGAGTAATGCACCAGGGTGGCACCACTCGCCGCGCATGCTTCAGCCAATCGCCCGGGCGCCTCGGCATTGACACGGAAAGCGATCGTCGGCTCGTCCTCGGCACGATCGACCGCAGTGTAGGCAGCGGCATTCACGACGATGTCTGGCGCGATGCGATCGAATAACGGCAACACCGAATCGGGATTGTCGAGGTCGGCAGCCTCGCATGCCATGTCATTTTCAAGGACGCCTGTACGGGTAGCCGCAATGACCGTGCCGACGCCAGAAAGGCTGCGCCTGAGCTCATGACCGACC
>JBOHXX010000018.1:0-20202 GCA_050737675.1 Pseudoxanthomonas sp. | reverse complement strand
CAATAACGCTGGCCGCCATGTTCGCCATAGGCACGCAGCACTTCGCGCGCGGCGTCGCGGTTCAGGTCGCGGACCACTTCGATGCCGCGCTTCTGCAGTTCGCCGATCCAATCGGTGGGCAGCGGACCTTCGTCGAATTCGGTCAGTTCCATCACGTCCTCTGCACGCGCACCGATCAACAGGCGGTCGATACCGGCCCATACGGTCGCGCCATAGCACTGGCAGCAGGGTTGCGAGGAAGTGGCCAGGGTCACGGTGCCGCCGACGCGCTCGTTGAGGCGCGCGGTCTGCAGGCGCTGCTGGGCCAGCATGTAGGCCATGTTTTCGGCATGGGCCAGCGAGGTGTTCTGCGGCAGAACGCGGTTCACGCCGACCGAGATGATGCGGTCGTCCGGGCCGAACACCACCGCGCCGAACGGCCCGCCGGTGGCGGCTTCCATGTTGATGCGCGACAGTTCGATCGCCAGCGCCACCTTGTCCGCGTCGCTTGCGTACGCCAGCGAGGCATCGACGGTTTCATGCACCCAGGCGGGCAAGGTCAGGTGGACTTGTGCATAGATCATCAGCGCACCGGTTCTGCGGGGTCGGAGGAAGGTTCGGGATTGGCCGGGCCATCTGCCACGCATTGGCCGTTGTCGCACTGGCAAGCGGTGATCTCGCGAAATCCGCACACGCCCATCATCCCCTTGGCCTGGCATTGCGCCTTGACCGCAGCCGGGTCGGTGGGACTGTCCTTGTTGACGCAGGCCGGCATCGCGCCGCAGCAGTTGCCGACATCCTTGATCGCGCAATCGGCGCTGGTCTTGCAACTGGAATCGATAGTCGCCGCTTTCGTCACCACGCGTGGTGGGTAAGGCGTGGATTTCGGTGGAGCTGCGCTTGCGACGTCGTTGGTGGCGGGAGTAGGGGCGGCGCAGGCGCTGAGCGCGCACATCAGGAAAAGGAAGAGGACAGTCGAGACGATCCGGGGCATGGGTGCGGCTCCTTGGAGTTTCGCGAATGCGAGGGTAGCGAGAAATTGCGTTCCGAAGCGTGAAATATTTCCTGCCGCGCACGCAGGCGCGGAGCGCATCAAGCTTTCGCAGCCCACGCATCCCGCAAGGTCACGCTGCGGTTGAACACCGGCGCGTCGGCGCGATGGTCGCGGCGATCGGCGACGAAGTAGCCGGTACGCTCGAACTGGAACGACTGCTCGGGCGCGGCCACTGCAGCGGCGGGCTCGACATAGCCGTGCACCGACCTGCGCGAATCGGGATTCAGGTATTCCTGATAGGTCTTGCCTTCCGATTCGTCATCTGGATCCGGCACCGAGAACAAGCGGTCGTACAGGCGGATTTCGGCGCGGACGGCATGCTTCGCACTGACCCAGTGGATGGTGCCCTTGATCTTGCGCTCGGCGCCTTCCATGCCGGGACGCGATTCCGGATCCAGCCAGCCGCGCAACTCGATCACTTCGCCGGCGTCGTTCTTCACCACTTCATCGCAGCGCACGATGCCGGCGCCGCGCAGGCGCACTTCGCCGCCGGGAATGAGGCGCTTGAAGCCCTTCGGCGGCACTTCGGCGAAGTCCTCGCGCTCGATCCATAGTTCGCGTGAGAACGGGATCTCGCGCTTGCCGAAACTCTCGTCCTTGGGATGGTTGGAAAACGCCAGCGTCTCGTCGTGGTCTTCCGGCAGGTTGGTCAACACGAACTTGACTGCGTCAATCACCGCCATGCGGCGCGGCGCGGCGGCATCCAGGTCGTCGCGCAGGCAGCCTTCCAGTACGCTGAAATCGAGCAGCGAATTCTGCTTGCTGATGCCGACCCGGTCGATCAGCAGTCGCAGTGCCGCCGGCGTGTAACCGCGGCGACGCAGGCCCTGCAGGGTCGGCATGCGCGGATCGTCCCAGCCATCAACAAGCTTGTCCGCGACCAGCGTGGTCAGCTTGCGCTTGCTCATCACCGTGTAGTTGATGTTGAGGCGCGAGAATTCGATCTGGCGCGGCTTGGCGGCCTGGTTCGGCAGGCCGCGATCCAGCAGCGGCTGCAGCAGTTCCGGATGGGAAGCGAGCGCCACCTTGTCCACGCACCAGTCGTACAGTGGCCGATGGTCTTCGAACTCCAGCGTGCACAGCGAGTGGGTGATGCCTTCGACCGCGTCGCCCAGGGCGTGGGCGAAGTCGTACATCGGGTAGATCGGCCAGGCATTGCCGGTGTTCTGGTGCTCGACGTGCTTTATCCGGTACAACGCCGGGTCGCGCAGGTTCATGTTGCCGCTGGCCATGTCCATCTTCGCGCGCAGGGTGCGCGCGCCGTCGGCGAATTCGCCCGCGCGCATGCGTCGGAACAGGTCGAGGTTCTCTTCCACCGAACGGTTGCGGAACGGCGACTCGCGCCCGGGAGCGGTCAGGGTGCCGCGATATTCGCGCATCGCTTGGGCATCGAGGTCATCCACGTAGGCCAGGCCATCGCGGATGAGTTTTTCCGCGGCCAGGTAGTACACCTCGAAGTAATCCGAGGCGTGGCGCAGTTCGGCCCACTCGAAACCCAGCCAGCGCACGTCGTCCTGGATCGCGGCGACGAACTCGGGGTCCTCCTTCGCCGGATTGGTATCGTCGAAGCGCAGGTTGCAGATGCCGCCGAATTCACCGGCGATGCCGAAGTTCAGGCAGATCGCCTTGGCGTGGCCGATGTGCAGGTAGCCGTTGGGTTCCGGCGGGAAACGGGTATGGATGGCCGTGTGCTTGCCGCTGGCCAGGTCCTCGCGGACGATCTGGCGGATGAAGTCGTGCTTCTCCCCCGGTGCAGCCGGGTTGGCGTGCGGGTCGTGGGAAGCAGGAGCGGGAGGCGCAGCGGACATGCGGGAGAGGCCGGACAAGGGGCGCACAGTTTAGCCGACCTGCCGGAAGCTATCCTGCATGCACTTTCCCCGGAGCAACGGCATGGCTTCCCCGGTCCTGGTCATCGGCAACAAGAATTACTCCTCCTGGTCCCTGCGTCCGTGGCTGCTGCTGCGTCATTCCGGGGTGGAATTCGAGGAACAGCGCCTGCTGCTGGACACGCCGGAATTCCAGCGCGATGTCGGTCGCTGGTCGCCCACCGCACGGGTGCCGGTGCTGGTGGATGACGGACTGACGGTCTGGGATTCGCTGGCGATCTGCGAATACGCCAACGAGCGCTGGCTGGCCGGCGCCGGCTGGCCCCAGGACCACGCCGCCCGGGCGCAGGCGCGCGCTGCCGCCGCGGAAATGCATTCGGGCTTCACCGCGCTGCGCACGCAGTTGCCGATGAACAGCCATCGCCAGCCCGATGCCTATCGCTGGGATGCGCAGGCACAGGCCGACATCGACCGCATCCAGCGCCTGTGGGCCGAGTTGCGCGCGCGCCATGCCGGTGGCGGAGGAGAGTTCCTGTGCGGGGATTTCGGCATTGTCGATGCGATGTATGCGCCAGTGGCGATCCGCTTCCTGGGCTATGGCGTACCGATGGACGAAGCCGCACGCGGCTATGTTGATGCCTTGCAGCGGTTGCCCGCCTTCCGCCAATGGCGCGAGGAGGCTGCCCGCGAGGAAGAACGCATCGAGGCCACCGAGGCGCTCAACCGGGCGGTGCAGGGATAGCGTTATTCTGGGCACGGTTCCAGCAGGGAGATCCGCCATGCAAGTTGTCTATCGCGCCCGCGACCTGTTCGATGCCCACCTGGCCAAGCACCTGCTGGAGGAAGCCGACCTGCCGGTGTTCGTGCTCGGGGAATCCCTGCTGGGCGGAGTCGGTGAGTTGCCGATGTTCGGTGTGTTGCGGGTCTGCGTTCCCGATGGTTACGAGGAGCAGGCGAACGCCTGCCTGCAGGTGCTGTCGCAGGGGCAAGCGGAACTGGAAGGGCAAGACGATGCGGAAGAGCCGGGAGGCATCGTGGGAGCGACGTGAGTCGCGATTGGTACGGGAGCGGCGGGTGGTGAGGAGTGGGTCGGACTGCCGGTTTTTACTTTCGGCTGCCGCCTACCGGCTACCGGCTTTCTACTTCACGTATTCGCACCAGTATTGCAATTCGCTGCTCTTGTTCGGCTCGTACACGTAGTTGAATCCGGTGAAGCCGAACGACGTGTTGCGCGTGTCGAAGGGCGGCCGGTGGGTGGCCTGGTGGATCAATACCGATTCACCGCTGACGGTCGAGTAGGTGTAGATCTTGATCGCGGCGCCGGTCGCGGGCTGGTCCACGTACACCAGTTTGAATTCGAAATATTTCCCGATCTTCTGGCCGACGGCGAGATACGGCTGGTCCGTGGGGGCGGCATCGACTGTCCAGTTTTCGCCGCCATAAATAATGTGGCAGCGGGCGGTTGCGGCTTCCGCGCTGCTGCACGCCAGCATCAGTCCGAGCATCAACAGGATTTTCATTCATTCCCCCGTGCATTGCGAAATGACGGCCACGCCAGCCTTGCCGCACGGGCTTGACGCCTTCAGGTCCGGATGCGGCACGCCATCTCCATCCAGCCGCGCGACCCGGGTCTGCCAGTCGATCATGCCGGCCTTGTCCATGCGCACCTTCAATACCCAGCCGGTGGTGGTTGCAGGCGTATCGAAACTGTTGAACAGGAAATTGCCCAGGCTGTAGACAATCAATTTCCCCTTGTAATACTCGGCGCCCTGGGTGACGTGCGGATGGCTGCCCACCACGATGTCGGCGCCGGCATCCAGCATCCGCTTGGAGAATTCGCGCAGGCGCTCGCTGGGCAGCGGCTCGTCTTCCCAGCCCCAATGCATGTAGGGAATGACCAGGTCGGCGTGGTAGACCTGCCGTGCCGCGATGATGTCGTTGATCACCTGGTCGTCCTCGCCGCTCCAGGCCACGCCCGGCCGCGTGGCGCTGGCTTCGAAGGATCGCGGCTTGAACTCCACGTAGCCGAGCAAGGCGATGCGCAGTCCGTTGCGTTCGACTATCCACGGCTTGTGCGCTTCGGCCGCATTGTCGCCGCCGCCGAAGTAGGGCAGGCCGGCCTTGCGCAGCAATCCCAGTTGCTCGGCGAAAGCCTCCTTGCCGAAATCGCCGGAATGGTTGTTGGCCAGCGACAAGCCGTCGAAATGCCGGGCCAGCACCGGGATGACCTGCGGATCGGCACGGAAAGTGAAGGGTTTCACTTCGGCCTTGCCGGTCGTGGCGACGACGCATTCCAGGTTGCCGATGCGCAGGTCCTGGGCATCGAGGAAGGACTCGAACGGCTGGAACGGATCGATGCCCTTCGCAATCAGTTCGCCCGGTATCTCGGCGACCATGATGTCGCCCACGAAAACCAGGTTGGCCTCGCCGGAATCAGCCGGAGCTGTTGCAGCGTAAGCGGAACCGGCCCACAGCAACGCAAGCAGCACCCATGGCATCGTCTTCATGCGCTGGATGATCGGGTGTTTCGGCATCTGCCGCCAGTACCCCGTCCGGCTCGGTCGTGCGTCGGATCAAAGACGCGTGATCGCGCAGACGTAGACCACTTCGCAGGCCCCGCCACCGGTGTCCTCACGCGTGGTCGAACTGCGCCAGCGCCAGCCATCGGGTGCGTTGGCTTCCACCAGCCAGCCGTCGATGCGCACGTGGTCGTCCTTGCGCACATCGGCCAATGCCTGCGCCACCGTGTCGCTGGCCGGGATCATGTGCATGTTCGCTGCGCTGGTCCGGATTTCGTCCGGCGGCAGCGGCGGCTGGTTTTCCCACCGGTAGCTGAAAAAACGGACCGATTGCGACAGCGACAGCTTCGACAACACCTCATCCTCCGCCATCCGGTGCCAGCCCAGCGCCAGGTCGGTCGGCGAAAGATCGGCCTCGCGGCCCATCCGGTAATCCTCGCGTGACAGCACGCGGGCCTGGACGCTGAAACCCGCCAACGGTTTCAAGGTCGCGGCCGGCAGCGCGAACGGCGACAGTGAACCGGGCACCTCGGTCTGCAGCGGTGCATCGTCGCTGCCGACGCGAGGCGGCAGGGGGCATGCGATGTTACCGGCGACGCCTGCGGGCGCGTTGACCTTGCGCGGCGAGTGCGGCGAGAACCACCAGCCCAGCGCGCCCAGCATCAGGCAGGCGACCAGGAAGTTGCGCAGGTTCACGCGACGGCGGAAAGCCGCTCGGCGAGGGTCTGGCGCAGCCCAGCCAAGTCCTTGGCGAAGGCGGCGATGCCATCGCGCAGTTTTTCCGTGGCCATCGCATCGGCAGCGAGGTCCTCGGCGAAACTTGCCGCATCGATCGGCGCATACGAGCTCGCTTCGGCCTTGCCCGGCACCAGCTTGCGCGGCAGTTCGCCGGTTTCCGCCTGCAGTTTTTCCAGCAGGTCCGGCGAGATGGTCAAGCGGTCGCAGCCGGCCAGTGCTTCGATCTGCGCGGTGGAACGGAACGAAGCGCCCATCACCACGGTGGAAGAGCCGCGACGCTTGAATTCGTCATAGACCCCGCGCACGAACACCACGCCGGGATCGACGTCGATGTTGGCCGGCGTGTCGCCGCGGGCCACGTGCCAGTCGAGGATGCGGCCGACGAAGGGGGAAATCAGGAACGCACCGGCCTCCGAACAGGCCAGGGCCTGGGTGCGGTTGAAGATCAGGGTCAGGTTGCAATCGATGCCGTCGCGCTGCAATTGGCGCGCGGCTTCCACGCCTTCCCAGGTGGCGGCGACCTTGATCAGCACGCGTTCGCGGCCTATGCCGCGTCGCGCGTACATGTCGATGAACTTGTGCGCCTTGCGCACGGTTGCTCCGGTGTCGTGGGCCTGGTCGGCGTCCACTTCGGTCGACACGCGGCCGGGAATCAAACCCGCCAGCGCGGAGCCGACCGCGATGGTCAGGCGGTCCACCACTTCTTCGACCAGCGCCGTGCGGTCGCCGGACTGGGTACGCGCCCAGGCCAGTTCCCTGTCGATGGCTTCGGCATACACCGGCAGGTCCAAGGCCTTGCGCACCAGGGTCGGGTTGGTGGTGCAATCGACCGGGCGCAGGCGCTTGACCGCCTCGAAATCGCCGGTATCGGCGACCACGACGGAAAGTTCGCGGAGTTGCTGCAATTTCGAGGGGGTGGAGTTCGAGTTCACTGGTATTCCTGTGGCGGAGTGGGCGGCGCAAGCATGCCTTGCGCCCGGCGCGGGTCAGCGGTTGAAGTTGCCGCTGCTCTCGGGTTGATAACGGACGGCGATCACGCGCAAGCGCAATTTGCGGCCATCGGGCGCGGCCCAGTCGATGCTCTGGCCCAGGGAAAGGCCCAGCAAGGCGCTGCCGACCGGCGCCAGGATCGACACGTGCCCTGTCCCCACATTGGCTTCGTTCGGATAGACCAGGGTCAGGGTGTGGCGGTCGCTGGTTATTTCGTCTTCGCATTCGACGGTGGAATGCATGGTGACCACGCCTGCCGGAATCTTGTCCGGAGGTACTACTTCGGCGCGATTGAGTTCTTCGGTCAGGGCCATGGCGGCTGGATGCCGGCGCAGCGCAGGTGAATCGAGAAGTTGTTCCAGGCGATTGAAATCACGGCTGGAAACGACGATCGGTGGCGCGTTTGCCGAAGGGGGCAGGCCACTGGTGGATACGGTTTGCATGCTCTTGCTCCATGGAAGCGGATATCAAAAAGGAAAACGGGCGCCGCGTTGCCGCGCCGCCCATCGGGTTACAGGTTGTGCGGCAACCGTAGCCCGGAAGCCGCGCCGGTTCAAGCCTGTTGCCGCGATCCCTTGCCACGGCTGGGTTTGCCCGCTCCCGGCTTCCCCGGTGCGGGTGAAAACAGTTCGGCAGGCAGCTCCGAAAAGACCCTGGAAAGCTCCAGCAGGAAGCCATTCATGGCTGTACTCCTGCGCCACAGCATTGCGATCCGACGGCTGGGGTGCGAGTCGCTGAAGCCGAGCAGGTGGATGTTCGGCGAGCGCGCCACCGGTGGCTTGATCGCCAGTGTAGGCAGCAGGGTGATGCCGACATTGGCCGCGACCATCTGCCGCAGCGTTTCCAGGCTGGTTGCGCGAAACTCCGATTTCTCGTTCGCGCCGGAGAGCCGGCACACTTCCAGCGCCTGTTCGCGCAGGCAGTGGCCGTCTTCCAGCAACAGCAGTTTCTGGTCGTTCAATTCGGCCAGGCTCAGCGAATCGCGCTGCGCCAGCGGATGGCTTTCCGGCACCGCCAGCACGAACGGCTCCTCGAACAGGAATTCGCTGTGCAACTGGTCGTCGTGCACCGGCAGCGCCAGCAGTGCGGCGTCGAGCTTGCCTTCGTGCAGGCGCGACAGCAGCACGTCGCTTTTCTCTTCGACCAGCAGCAGCTCGAGGTTGGGGAAGCGCTCGCGGATGCGCGGGATCACATGCGGCAACAGGTACGGACCCAGCGTCGGGAACATGCCCAGGCGTACCGTTCCGGCTTCCGGGTCCTGGCTGCGGCGCGCGCCTTCCTTCATCTGTTCCACTTCGGCGACGATGCGCCGCGCGCGTTCGGCGGCATCGCGGCCCGCGGGCGTCAGCATCACCTTGCGTGGCGCGCGCTCGACCAGCGATACACCCAGCTCCTCTTCCAGCTTTTTTATCTGCGTGGAAAGGGTGGGTTGGCTGACGAAGCATGCGGCCGCCGCGCGGCCGAAATGCTTGTGATCGGCGAGGGCCAGCAGGTACTTGAGGTCGCGCAGGTTCATGGATGTTTCCCCTTCCCCTTCAAGGGGAAGGCCGGGATGGGGATGGTGTTTCGGACAGACGGGATTGATGTAGATCGCAAGCTACACCATCCCCACCCGACCCTCCCCTTGAAGAGGAGGAATTCAAATCAAGCCGCCTTCGCTTCCGTTTCCTCGGCTGGCGCGGACGTACGAATCAAATGATCGAATGCGCTCAGCGCCGCCTTGGAACCTTCGCCCATCGCAATCACGATCTGCTTGTACGGCACCGTGGTCACGTCACCGGCGGCGAATACGCCGGGCAGCGAGGTCTGGCCTCGCTCGTCGACGATGATCTCGCCGCGTGGCGACAGCGCTAGCGTGCCCTTCAGCCATTCGGTGTTGGGCAGCAGTCCGATCTGCACGAAGATGCCTTCCAGCGCGATTTCGTGTTTCCCGTTGTTGCCGCGGTCCTCGTAGACCAGGCCATTGACCTTCTGTCCGTCGCCGGTGACCTCGGTGGTCATCGCCGAAGTGATCACCTTCACGTTCGGCAGGCTGTGCAGCTTGCGTTGCAGCACCGCGTCCGCGCGCAACTGGTGGTCGAATTCGATCAGGGTCACGTGGCTGACGATGCCGGCCAGGTCGATCGCCGCTTCCACGCCGGAGTTGCCGCCGCCGATCACCGCCACGCGCTTGCCCTTGAACAGCGGGCCGTCGCAATGCGGGCAATAGGCCACGCCCTTGTTGCGGTATTCGTTCTCGCCGGGCACGTTCATCTGCCGCCAGCGCGCTCCGGTGGAAATGACCACGGTCTTCGACTTCAACGAAGCGCCATTGGCCAGTTGCACTTCGATCAGGTCACCGGGCACCAGCTTCTCGGCGCGCTGCAGGTTCATGATGTCGACGTCGTACTGGCGCACATGCTGTTCGAGCTGCGCGGCCATCTTCGGGCCTTCGGTCTCCTGCACCGAGATGAAGTTCTCGATGGCCATCGTGTCCAGCACCTGGCCGCCGAAACGTTCCGCGGCCACGCCAGTGCGGATGCCCTTGCGCGCGGCATAGATCGCCGCTGCGGCGCCGGCGGGACCGCCGCCGACGATCAGCACGTCATAGGGCGCCTTCGCCGCGAGCTTCTTCGCATCGCGCGCCGCCGCGCCGGTATCCAGCTTGGCGACGATCTGCTCCACGTCCATGCGGCCCTGGCCGAAGACTTCGCCATTGAGATAGATGGTGGGCACCGACATCACCTGGCGTGCCTCGACTTCGTCCTGGAACAGGGCGCCGTCGATGGCCACGTGCTGGATGTTCGGGTTCAGCACCGCCATCAGGTTCAATGCCTGGACCACGTCCGGGCAGTTCTGGCAGGAAAGCGAGAAATAGGTTTCGAACTTGAATTCTCCCTCCAGGCCCTGGATCTGTTCGATCACGTCCTGCGCGGCACGCGAGGGATGGCCGCCGACCTGCAGCAATGCCAGCACCAGCGAGGTGAATTCATGGCCCATCGGAATGCCGGCGAAGCGCAGGTGGATGTCGTGGCCCGGGCTGTTCAGCGCGAACGACGGCGTATGCGCGTCGGCATCGCGGCGTTCGACCAGGCTGATCTTGTCGGAAAGCAGCACGATTTCGCCGAGCAGTTCTTCCATCTCGCGGGATTTGGCACTGTCGTCCAGCGACGCCACGATCTCGATCGGGCGCACGACCTTTTCCAGGTAGGCCTGCAACTGGGTCTTGAGGTTTGCATCAAGCATGGGAAGGGCTCCGGTGGAGTGAAGAAAGAGAAAAGACGTTTGCAGAAGCGGCCTGGACCGGTGGGAGATCGACCGGTGGGGAGGGAGACCAGCAGGTTTCCGGTGCGGGCCACGCCGCTATTGCAAGCATCCGCAGGGATGCGGTGGAGGGAATCCGGGCGGCTTGCGCCCGGATTCCAGGTTCCGCGGTAAAGCGAAGGTGATGCTTAGATCTTGCCGACCAGGTCCAGCGACGGGGCCAGGGTTTTTTCGCCTTCCTTCCACTTGGCCGGGCAGACTTCGCCCGGATGCGCGGCGACGTACTGGGCCGCCTTGAGCTTGCGCAGGGTCTCGGTGACGTCGCGGGCGATCGCGTTGTCGTGGATTTCCAGGGTCTTGATCGTGCCCGACGGGTCGATGATGAAGGTGCCGCGCAGGGCCAGGCCTTCTTCGTCGATGTGCACGTCGAACGCGCGGGTCAGCTGGTGGGTCGGGTCGCCGACCAGCGGGAACTGCGCCTTGCCGACGGCCGGCGAGGTTTCGTGCCAGACCTTGTGCGAGAAATGGGTGTCGGTGGTGACGATGTAGACCTCGGCACCGGCCTTCTGGAATTCGGCGTAATGCTCGGCGGCGTCTTCGACCTCGGTCGGGCAATTGAAGGTGAAGGCGGCCGGCATGAAGATCACCACGGACCACTTGCCCTTCAGGTCCGCATCGGAAACCTGGATGAACTTGCCGTTGTGGAAGGCATTGGCGGTGAAGGGTTTGACTTGGGTATTGATCAGGGACATCGAGGGATTCCTTGGTGGGTGAAAAGGGAGGCGGTTGAATCGCCACGGAAGAATAGGCCGGATCAATTGATATCTCAAATCGATTAATAGAATCATATCGATAGATGTTAACTATTGAGATGCACTAATAGGCGCGGTAGGCCGGCCAGGGGGAAAATCCGCAAGCTGATCCGGCTTGCCACAGCTACGATGTGGCGATGCACGAGGAAATCCCAATACGTCTGGACAAGTTGCTGGCGCAGGCCGGCGACCGGATCGAAGCCGCCGAGGCCCGGCTGCTGCTCGCGCACGCGCTGGGCAAGCCGCCGGCATGGCTGTATGCACATGCGGACGAAGTCGCCGATGCCGCGCTGGTGCAGCGTTTCGACGCATTGATCGCCGCCCGCGTCGCGGGCCAGCCGGTGGCCTATCTCATTGGCAGGCGCAGTTTCTGGACGCTGGATCTCACGGTCAGCCCCGCGACCCTGATTCCGCGCCCTGAAACCGAATTGCTGGTCGAACTGGCCCTGGCACGCCTGCCGGCTGGACGGGCTGCCAGGGTCGCCGACCTGGGCACCGGCAGCGGGGCCATTGCCTTGGCTCTCGCCCGCGAGCGCCCGGACTTGGCCGTGGTTGCCACCGATGCCAGCAGCGCGGCTCTGGCCGTGGCTCGTGGCAATGCCCAGGCCAATGCGCTGGGCAACGTGGAATTCCGCGAAGGCAGCTGGTTCGAACCGCTGGCCGGCGAGCGCTATGACCTGATCGCCAGCAATCCGCCCTACATCGCCGAAGGCGATCCGCACCTGGCATCGCTGCAATACGAACCTGGTCTCGCGCTGACTTCAGGCGCGGACGGCCTGGATGCGATCCGCGTGATCGTTGCGGCAGCGCCCGGCCATCTTCAACCAGGAGGCTGGCTGTTGCTGGAACACGGTTGGGACCAGGGCAACGCGGTGCGTGCGCTGATGGAGTCGGCGGATTTCGTCGAAGTGTCCACCGTGCGCGACCTCGAGGATCGCGACCGGGTGACGCTGGGCAGGGTTCGTTGAAGCGAAGTCGTGTGCACGTATCCAGGCGTGGAATCGGCGCCGGAGCCATGCGCTAAACTCGTCGCACGTCACTGGATGCTTCCGTCATGCGCACGCTCTACCCGCAAATCGAACCCTTCGACACCGGCACGCTCCAGGTCGATGACCGCCACACCCTGTATTACGAACAGTGCGGCAATCCAGATGGAAAACCCGTCGTCCTCCTGCATGGCGGTCCGGGCGGCGGTTGCAGCCCCAAGATGCGCTGTTTCCACGATCCGGCCAAATACCGCATCGTGCTGTTCGACCAGCGCGGCTCCGGTCGCTCCACGCCGCACGCGGACCTGGTCGACAACACCACCTGGCACCTGGTCGCGGACATCGAGCAGCTGCGCGAAAAACTGGGTATCGACAAGTGGCAGGTCTTCGGCGGCAGCTGGGGCTCCACCCTGGCGCTGGCTTACGCGGAGAAACATCCGCAGCGGGTGAGCGAACTGGTATTGCGCGGCATCTTCATGCTGCGTCGCTGGGAACTGGAATGGTTCTACCAGGAAGGCTGCTCGCGCCTGTTCCCGGATGCATGGGAGCATTTCCTCGAACCGATCCCAGCGGTCGAGCGCCACGACCTGATTTCCTCCTTCCATCGCCGCCTGACCAGCGACGACGAAGCCACCCGCCTGGCCGCCGCGCGCGCCTGGAGCGTGTGGGAAGGCGCTACCAGTTTCCTGCGCGTGGACCACGATTTCGTCAGTGGCCATGAAGACGCTGCGTTCGCGCTGGCCTTCGCGCGGATCGAGAACCACTACTTCGTCAACGGCGGCTTCTTCGAAGTGGAAGACCAGCTGCTGCGCGACGCGCACAAGATCGCCGACATCCCGGGCGTGATCGTGCACGGACGCTACGACGTGGTCTGCCCGATGGCGAACGCCTGGGACCTGCACAAGGCCTGGCCGAAGGCGGAACTGCATATCTCGCCGGTATCGGGACACTCGGCATTCGAGGCCGAACACGTGGACGCGCTGGTGACAGCGACGGACCGCTTCGCCCCGTAGGAGCGGGCCCTGCCCGCGATGCTCTCGCGCCAGGCTCGAATCGCGCCGGAATCATCCAACAAAAGCAGGTCAGTCGCGGATCAGGTCCGGCAGCAATCCGGGCAGGATCCGCGCAAGCCGTTCCGCCCATTCTTCCTGACCCTGCGCATTGGCAATCAGGTCCTGGCGGATTTCCAGCTCCACGTGCAGCAGCCCGCGTTGTTCCCCGTGCACCGGGATGGCGAAATCGGTGGCGTCGCTGACCGCATAAGGCTCGTTGTCGCCGACCACCAGCCCGGGTTCTGCATGCAACGCGGCGAGCAAGGCATGGGCCAGGCGGGTGTCGCGGTGGTACAGGATGCCGGCATGCCAGGGACGCACGAATCCATCGAACGCCGGAGTGAAGCTGTGCAGCGAAACCAGCACCGGTGCGACCGGTAGCCCGCTGCGGCGATCCAGTTCGCGGGTGATGCGCGCGTGGTACGGGGCGAAGATCTCCAGCGCACGCGCGGTCCTCGCCTCGTCGTCCAGTCCTTCGTTGCCGGGCACGCGGGTGCCGTCGCTGGCGGCGACGATCGAACCCGGTGCCTGCAGTGGCCGGTTGCAGTCGATCACCAGTCGCGAATAGGTCTGCAACAGGGCGAAGGCATCGAGTTTTTCGGACAATCTTTCGGCAACGCCGGCGATGCCGATGTCCCAGCCGATATGGCGATCCAGTTCGACCTGCGGCAAGCCCAGATCCCCGAGACGCGCGGGAATCTTCTGCCCGGCATGGTCGGCGATCAGCACGAAAGGCGAACCGCCGTGCGCACGATGCTCGGTGTAGGGCGGTGGATCGTCAGGACCCAGTAGCGCGGTCGCCTCAGCCACGCGGGGTGCCATCCAGGTGGTGATCGATCATCCACAACCCGGCCCAGAGCTTGGCGTCGAGTTCGTAGCCTTCGCCCATCTTCCGCACCAGCCATGCCGCCGCTTCGACGCGTGGGATCTCGTGCACGGTGATGTCCTCGTCGCCATCGCCCCCACCGGCGCCGACCCGGCGCAATCCGGTGGCGCGGACAAAGGCGACCTTTTCGCTGGCCATGCCCGAGGAAGTCGGGCCGACCATCAGCACTTCCGCATCCGTCGCGGTCCAGCCGGTCTCTTCCTCCAGCTCGCGGATCGCCGAGACCTCGATCGATTCGTCGGCATGGATATCGCCGACCAACCCGGCCGGCATTTCTATCGTCGCGGCCTGCAGCGGCACGCGGAACTGTTCGACGAACAGCACCTTGTCCTCGGGCGTCACCGCGATGATGATCGCGGCCAGGCCACTGGCATGGGTGCGTTCGACATATTCCCAGGTTCCGCGCTCGACCATGCGCAGGTAGCGGCCCTCGTGGAGGATCTTCGGTTCGGCGGTCTTGTTGTTCATGCGGACATGCTAAGCGGAGCGGAGGGCATTTTATGGTCGGCGGCCTCGAATGACCTTCCCACCGAGGCATTGCAGGCGGACTTTATGAGTGGAGCAGGGAAGTCGGACTGGCATCGGCCGTTTCGTCCGCATAGGAGTGCGTGACAGTCATCAAATTATATTTGTTATGAATGTCACATGATTTTGAGACTTTCACAAGGAATAGGCCGCCTGTCACATATACTTGCTAGGCACTACAGGGGCCTGTCGTGTCGACTGGACCAGTCACGGGTTTGCCTGTGGGGATGGTTCTAACTAGAAAATGCAGCAGTGCGATGGGGAATGCGGTTCCGATGTGGTCCAGAAAAATCAGGCTTCGGCTCGATCCAATCCATCAACTCGGGTCGCAGGCTTCCGCTGACGACATCGTTGAGTACCGTGCGGAAGGCCAGGATCCGCAGTTCAACGCCACGCCCGAGGCGGGTTTGTCGGCGCTGGTACCGGGCTGGTACCAGTTGTCGATCCAATTGCAACTGCTGGACGGCGAAATCATCACGCCGTGCTTCTATCCGGATTACGGCGAGGGGTTGTCCGAAGCCACGCGCATCGATCTTCCCGAACCGGACGACGATGGTCGTATCCGTTGTGTGGTGCTGTTCAAGGGGCGGCTGCGTGCGCTGCGCTTCGATCCCACCATCCACCGTGCGCATTTTCGTATGGAGCAACCCCGCCTGAAGCGCATTTCCCGTCCATGGGCCCTGCTGCAGATGCTGCGTGGCATCCAGGACGTGACAGATCGGATGTTCTGGGAAGATGCCATTGGTGCCCTGGTCGAGTTCTGTCGCCTGGCGGTCAAAGGCCGGATATCGCAGGGTGCGGATCGACTGGTGGCGCGCTATCAGGAAGTACACCGCCAGCAGGCGCACGGATACACGCATTGGATCGCGCTATTCGATTCCCCGTCGCCCGCACGCCTGGAACGGGCCCGGCTGCGGATCGAAGGACTGGTCCGCCGGCCGCTGCTGTCCCTCCTGCTGCCCACCCACAACACGCCAGTCGCGCTGTTGAGGAAGTGCATCGACAGCGTGCGCGACCAGGTCTACGAGAACTGGGAGCTGTGCATTGCCGACGACGCGTCTTCCGCGTCGGTCAGGCGCGTATTGAATGAATACGCCGCGAAGGATCCGCGCATCAAGTTGCACCTGCGCGCCCATCACGGCCACATCTGCGAGGCCAGCAACGATGCGTTGGGCCTGGCCACCGGCGAGTACCTCGGTTTCCTCGATCACGACGACGAGCTGTCGCCCGAGGCGCTGGGCGAGATGGTCATGGCCATCGAAGCGAACCCCGATGCGCGCCTGTTCTATTCGGACGAAGACAAGATCGACGAATCCGGCAAGCGTTTCGACCCGCACTTCAAGCCGGCGTGGAGCCCGGACCTGCTGCGTTCGCAGAACTACCTCTGCCACTTCGTGGTACTGGAGACGCAACTGGTCCGCATGGTGGGCGGCTTGCGTCCCGGTTTCGAGGGTGCACAGGACCACGACCTGCTGTTGCGCTGCGTTGAAAAACTGCGGCACGACCAGGTCGTGCACATTCCCAAGGTGCTGTACCACTGGCGTGCCACGGCGGGCTCCACCGCGCTGGGCGGGGAACAGAAGCCATATTCGCTGGAAGCCGGGCGTCGCGCCGTGGAGCAGCACCTGGCCCGGACCGGCGCTACGGCGACCGTGGAGGTCACCCAGGGCGGTTACTACAATGTGCGACGCAAGCTTGATCGCGCCGCGCCTGCGGTGACCATCGTGATCCCCACGCGCGACCGCAAGTACCTGCTGTCGGCCTGCGTCGAGAGCATCCTGGAAAAGACCGACTACCCCAATTACCACATCGTGGTGGTCGACAACGGCTCGGTCGACGACGACGCGCGGCAGTACCTGGCCGAGCTGCACGAAAACCCGCGAATCACCGTGCTCGCCTACGCGGCGCCGTTCAATTTCTCTGCCATCATCAACCATGCCGTCAGGCACGCCAACGGCGAAGTGCTGTGTATCCTCAACAACGACGTCGAGGTCATTACCCGGGGATGGCTGGACGAGATGGTGGCGGAAGCGCTGCGTCCCGAGGTCGGGGTCGTCGGCTGCATGCTGTACTACCCGGACAACACCATCCAGCACGCGGGCGTGGTCCTGGGAATCGGCGGCGTCGCCGGCCATGTGCATTCGCGCCTGCACAAGGGTGCGAACGGTTACCTGGGCCGCGCTGCGGTGAAGCAGAATTTCACTGCGCTGACCGGGGCGTGCATCGTGCTCAGGCGCGAAGTGTTCAAGGAAGTGTCCGGTCTGGACGAGAGCCTGCCGGTGGCCTTCAACGACATCGATTTCTGTATGCGGGTCGCAAGGAAGGGCTACTTGAACGTGTGGACGCCGAACGCCGAGCTTTACCACCATGAATCCGCCAGCCGCGGTTTGGAGAACACTCCCGAGAAGCGCGCGCGCTTCGACCTGGAGGTCAGTGCGATGCAGCGGCGCTGGGCGGCCCAGTTGCAGCAGGATCCAGCCTACAACCCCAACCTGACGCTGGACGGATGTCATTTCGAACTCGCGTTCCCTCCCCGCTCCCTGCCGGGCGCCAATCGCGCGCGGGCGGCAATGGGCAATCCAAAAGGCACTGTTTCCGCATGAGTAACCTGTTCCGCGATCTGGCAGAAAGCTTCAAACGGCCGGACCACTGGCTTTATTCGTCGTGGCTTGGAGTCATCACCAAGTACCGCAAGACCTACCTGGGCCTGTTCTGGATATTCGTCCCGCCCATGGTCTACATCTGGGGCATCGGCTGGTTCGTGGGCATGATCAACCCGGTCAACGTGCGGCCGTTCATGGCCCACGTAGGCGTGGGCTTCATCGCGTTCCGGTTGCTGACCAGCGTCATGAACGATTCGACCGTGGTCTTCGCCCAGTACCAGACCTATATCAACGACGGCAACCTCAGGCTCACCGACTACCTGCTGGGGGTGCTGGCCCGGGCCTTGATCTACTTCGTCCTGGCCATGCCGGTACTGCTGGTGGCGATGCTGATGTCGGCGAATTTCGAGCCGGCGGGAATCCCCGGGTCGTTCCTCGGGCTGCTGGTGGTGGTGATCAACCTGTTCTTCTATTCGGTCATCCTGGGGTTGCTGGGCGCGCGCTTCCCGGACGCCAGCGAAGTGATCGGCAGCGCGACCCTGTTCCTGTTCCTGGTCACCCCTATCGTGTGGTACCCGACGGCCGCGCCCGCAGGAACCCTGCACGGCATGCTGATGCGGGTCAATCCGTTCCATCACCTGATTGCCGCGATCCGCGCCCCGCTCACCGACGAGGTCCTGGAGCCGCTCACTTACTACTACCTGGCCGGCATGACCGTGGTCGGCCTGGTCGTGGCCGTCGTCGCCTATCGCAAGTACGCCCGGCGCGTGCCGATCTGGATCTGAGGTAAGCATGTCTGTATTCGTACGCGTTCGAAAAGTCACCCTGGAACTGCCCTATGAATCGCAGGGCCGGGCCGGTGCCGCCGCGCATGGCCTGTTGGCGACCTTCGCGGCCACCCGGCGCCTGTATTCGTCGGTGCTCGCCGGCATCGATTTCGACGCGGGGGAGGGCGATCGGATCGGCATCATGGGCCTCAATGGCGCCGGCAAGACCACGCTATTGCGGGTCCTCAATGGCGCGCTGTTGCCGACCCATGGCGCAGTGGAAACCAAAGGCAGCATGCAATCTTTGTTGTCCACGATGCTGGGTTTCAACGAGTATGCCTCGTTGACCGAGAACATCATCCTGCGCGGCACGGCGATGGGCTTGCGTTACCGCCAGGTCGATGCCGCAGTCGAAAGCATCCTCGAGTTCGCCGGCCTCAGCGATCGTGCCAACCATCGCCTGTACACCCTGTCCGCGGGCCAGCGGATGCGGCTGGGCTTCGCCATCTCCACCTGCGTGCAGCCGGACATCCTGCTGATGGACGAATGGATCGGCGCGGGCGACGCTACCTTCATCGAGCGTGCCAAGGAACGCATGAGCAGCCGCTTCCACGGCAGCCGCATCGTCGTGTTGGCCAGCCACAGCACTCAGCTGCTGCGTTCTATGTGTAACAAGGCCTTGGTGCTGGATCGCGGCAGAATGGGCTTCTATGGCGATATGAATGGTGGTATCGAAGCGTATAAGTCAATTATTTCCAATGCGAGTATGGAGGACCGCGCGAAGATCGCTGAGTCCGATCCATTGCTGTTCGGTAACGCTGTCGGATTGGTTGAGCGAATTCGCCTTACCTCAGAAGAAATATCTTTGGAAGGTTGGGCGTTGGGTGAGAAGGGCGAGGAAGTTGGAGCAGTTGTTGTGGAGATGGATGGCCTTGGGTTAACTCATGCGTTTGCGCCGCCGGAGCGCGTAGATCGGCAAGATGTGCGTCTCCATTTGGCAAAGAAAGTGGGGAACTTCGGATTTAAAGTGAGCTTTCCCACGCCATCCAACGGCAATCCCGAGGATGTTGTATCGCGCATTAAAGTGCGAATTGGCCGGAATGTTTCTCACCTTGGCCCACCGCTCCCGATTGCGATGGCGGCGGTCATAGACACCTGATCGATTTGCGAACTGCGAGAAATTTCGCTGCCCCGCATCGGCAGTTGTTTCTTGCGATTGAGATGTTATGCGCTTGACCATGCCTTGAGTGCGGTCGGCCTCTGTAATTTGACAAAGGGTAGTTCATGAAGGACATCATCAGTACGATCGTGCGATTTCACGATGAGAAATCGCTCGCAAAACTGGAGCGCGCCATCCAGAGTCTTCACGCGCAGTCGGGCGTGATGGTGCAGCCAATCATCGTCACCCAGCGATTCGACAAGACCAGCTTTGCGCGTACGCGTGAGGCGGTAATGCGGCAATGGTTTTTCAATTGGCTGCCGGAACCCGTGGTTGTCAACTATTCCGATGATGGGCAGGCCGATGTGCGGTCGGACCTGATAAACCTTGGAATGGAACAGCATCGCAAGCTGGGCAATCGTTTCTTGGCATTCCTGGATTACGACGACATTATGTATTCCCATGCATATGAGACGTTGCGGAAGCCGCTATTGAGCACCGACGCTGCAGTGTCATTCGCGAGCGTCGAAATGGCTCACGTTATCGGCATGAACGATTACGACTTTATCTATGGAATGAGTTATCCATTCATCGGAAAGAACAAGATGGATATGGTTAAGGAAAACTTCTGCCCATTGCATTCATACATGGTTGACTGCTCCAAAGTCGAGGATCGTGAATTGCACTTCCGCAGTGATCTTGTGCGCGTGGAGGACTACGATTTTCTGTTGCGCGTTGCAGGTGCTAATCCGTGTGATTTCTCCAATCTTGACATTCGCATAGGGCTTTACATGCACCGCAGCGATGGCAGCAACAGCACGCCGCGCGGCATCGGAAGTAAAACGGACCTGGAGAAGGAAGTGATCTGGAAAGATAATCGGGAACGCCTGGACCGGTTGCGCAGCACGTACCAAGTCAATTTCTTTGCCTCCGACTTCTGAGCGAATACCTATGTTGAACGAACGATTGGCGGAAATTTCTCTCCTGCGAAACTCGGGATTGCTTGATCCAGAGTACCTGGCGAAGTCGATGGGATTGGATGCGGGCCAAGGGGGGGGGGTGC
>JBOHXX010000017.1:0-20529 GCA_050737675.1 Pseudoxanthomonas sp. | reverse complement strand
GTACATGGAAGCGATGGGCGTGCCCGGCGCGCTGCTGCCGCTGGTGATCGCGCTTGAACTGGGCGGCGGCCTCGCCCTCCTCGCCGGCGCCTTCACCCGCTGGATCGCGATCGCGATCGCCCTGTTCTCGCTCGTCTCGGCCTTCATCTTCCACGCCGACTTCGCCGACCCGATGCAGGCGATCAGCTTCTGGAAGAACGTGGCCATGGCCGGCGGCTTCTTCGTCCTCGCCGCGAATGGCGCCGGCAGCTTGAGCCTGGATGCGCTGTGGGCCAAGCGCCGCGGCACTACCTCGCGCTGATACCCATCGAACCACCCTCTGGAAATGCACCGCGGACGCATCAGCGTCCGCGGTCGCGCAAGGAATCTCCAATGTCCCGTGCACCGTCCCTCTTCATCTCCCACGGCTCGCCGATGTTCGCGCTGGAACCGGGCCTGCTGGGTCCGAACCTGCAGCAGCTCGGTCGTGCCCTGACCGACCTGGCGGCGATCGTGGTCGTGTCGCCGCATTGGCAGACGTCCGGCGTCCGCGTCGGGGCGACATCGGCGCCGGCCACGATCCATGACTTCGGTGGTTTTCCCGCGCCGCTGTATGCCCTGCAATACAACCCGCGCGGCGCCCCGGAACTCGCCCCCGACATCGTGCGCAGGCTGGTCGACGCCGGCTTCCACGCCACCCTCGATGCCAGCCGCGGCCTCGACCACGGCGCGTGGGTGCCGATGCGTTACCTCAAGCCCGATGCGGACGTGCCGGTGCTGCAGGTCTCGCTTCCGCACGACATCGACGCGGCGGGTGCGCTGCGGCTCGGCAAGGCGCTGGCGCCGTTGCGCGAACGCGGCGTGCTGATCGTGGGTTCCGGCAGCCTCACCCACAACCTGTACGAGTTCCGCCAGCACATCCAGGATCCCGACTATGCGCAGGCGTTCGCCGACTGGGTCGCCGATGCCGTGGCGCGCGGCGATGAGGACGCGCTGGTCCACTATCGCCAACGCGCACCGCATGCCGAACGCGCGCATCCGACCGAAGAACACTACCTGCCGTTGCTGGTCGCCATCGGCGCAAGCGATGCCGATGAACCACGCGGCCTGATCCGCGGCGGCATGACCTACAACGTGCTGTCGATGGATTCGTTCGGGTTCGGATTGTCGCCGGATGCATTGGCGGAGGCGGCATGAACAGCGCGTCGGTTTCTTCCCTGCAGGGCGACGGCTCGCTGGCGTATCGCATCGCCGGCGCGGTCCCCGCCACGCCGCGGCGACTCCTGCTGCTGGCGCACGGCGTCGGCGGCAACGAAACCAACCTCGCTGCGCTCGCCGAACGGGCCGCCGATGACACGCTCGTGGTCCTGCCTCGCGCGCCCCTCGACCTGGGCGCGGGGCAGTACGCCTGGTTCCCGGTCTCCTTCGGTCCGCAAGGTCCACGACCCGACCTGGCCGCCGCCGAGCAGGGCCGCCTGCGCCTGGCGGCTTTCATCGCCGAACTGCAGGCGGAATTCGAGGTGTCGCCATCGCGGACGGTGGTCGCGGGCTTCAGCCAGGGCGGGATCATGAGCGCGAGCATCGGCTTGACCCGTCCCGACCTGGTCGCGGGCTTCGGCGTCCTCGCCGGGCGCATCCTGCCCGAGCTCGAGCCGCAGCTGGCCACGCGCGAGGCGCTCTCGCGGATCGAGGCGTTCATCGGCCACGGTCGCGACGACACGAAGTTGAGCGTCGACTGGGCGCATCGCGCCGAAGCCTGGCTGATCCAGCTGGGCATCGCGCACGAGACCCGCCTGTACCCCGGCGACCACGGGATCCCGCCGGCCATGCAGGACGATTTCTTCGCCTGGTTCGAGCGGCTCGACCGCCACTGACGGGGACCATCAGCAAAGCATCCCGGGTGCGCTGGCTACGCGATCAGCGATCCACTCCATATCCCGCATAGCGTCCGGCCACGCCCGGGTCCAGTGCGGTCGCCGCGGCGAGGTCGGCATCGGCGCCGCGCCGGTCGCCCTGCTGCGCCTTGGCCAGTCCACGCACGTAGAACGACGAGGCCACCTTCGGGTCGGCGGCGATCGCGGCATCGTAATCGCGGATGGCCAGGTCGAAATGACGCAGGCGGAAATGCACGAAACCGCGGCTGTTGAGATGGTTGGCGTCGGCCTTGTCGAGTTCGATGGCGCGCTCGCAATCGGCAAGCGCCGATTCCAGCGCGGTGTCGGCCACCGCGCGCGACCAGCAGCGGCCGCCCCAGGCGCTGGATAGCCGCGGCGCCTGCGCGATGACCCGATCGTAGTCCTCGATCGCACGCAGGTACTCGCCACTGCGCTCCCGCGCGGTACCGCGATTCATCAACGCGTCGTTGTCCTGTGGATTCAACGCGATCGCACGGTCGAAATCGGCGATGGCTTCGGCGAGCTCGGCCTTGTCTCCATGCACCGCGCCGCGCAAGCCATAGGCCATCGCATTGTCCGGATTGAGGCGCAGCACCTGGCCCAGGTCGGCAATGGCCTGGTCATGCTCCTGCCTGCCTGCATGGGCGCGGGCGCGATTGAAATAGGCCATCTCCCGGATTCCGTCAGCGCTGGAAACGGACTGCAGCAATCCGGTGCAGGCCTCGATCACGGACATCGAGGCCGCCTTGGCGTCGGCGCAATCCTGGATCAGCGCGGCGGAAGCGCCGCCTGGCTTGCCACCAGGCGCGGCGACGTACTGGTCCTTGCGCAAGGTCAAGGTCGTGGTGCGCACTTCGTTGCGGTCGCCGACGCGCTTGCGCTGCACCAGTTGCATCCACTGGACGATGCCGGTGGCCGGGTCGATGCGGAAGCGGGTGGAGCTGCCGATGTCGATGTTGCCGGCCATCTGCGTGATCGCGTCCTGCGCTTCCTTGCCGCCAGCGGCCAGGAACGCATCGCCGAGCAGGCTGCGTGCGGCGATGGCGAGTATTTCCCCGCCCTTTTCGCGATCGATGCCCAGGCTCCAGTCCAGCATCATCCAGCCTTCGTGCAATTCGTCCTTGTGCAGGGTCATGCGGCCGGTCATCGGATAGGCTTCGCCGCCCTGCGGGTTGGGACCCTGGTCCTGGTACTGGTATTCGTGTTCCAGGCCCAGTCCGCCCTTGGAAACGAAGTTGTAGGCCGAAGGCAGGATCGACAACTGCATTTCCAGCACCTGCCGGGTGGTCAACAGATCGAATACGTTCTGCAGGCCGGCGCGCACTCCCTTGGCCATGGGCTTGCCGCCATTGGCGAGGATCCGCTCGAACTGCGGTTTCGCCACTACGCTGAAACGCTTGTGGATCGCGTCCAGGTTGGCGATGCCGGCATAGGTTCCATCCGGCGCCAGCCGCACCTCGAGCGGCATGCCGCCCATGCTTGCGGTCAGCTCCTGCAATATCAGCTGGCCCGTGTCGGACACTTTCTCGTACCGGGTGTCGCTGTCCAGCGTGGTCCACGACTGCACGAAACCCTGCGCGTCCTCGCCGATGATCCGGATCCGGGTCACGCCGGTGGTCACCACGCGGTTGCCCACGCCCTTGACCTCGATGATCCGCTCGCTGCTGCCGTCGTAATCCAGGCTGACGCCGCTGGTCCAGGGCAATGGCCACTCGATCACTTCGGTGGGCGCCTTGCCGTATTCCTTGGCGGCCAGCGCACAGGGCAAGGCAATCAACGCGGCGAGCGCGAGCGTGGCTGGAATCCAAGGTTTCATCACGAGTCCCCACTCGCGTTGCGTTACCGCATCTTAGACCAGCCCGGCCCGGCCACCCGCATCAGTCGCGCACGCGACGCGCCTATTCCCGGACCAGGGTGACCAGGGCGCCGGTGCCGATGATCCTGAAAGTGTCGTTGTCGATGCGTTCGACCGCGCTGCCATCGTCCAGGGCATAGCCGGCGCGTGCGGCGCTGGCCCTGGAGTCGTCGGTTGCGACCGATGGCCCCAGCACATGCACTTTCTGCCGGTTGCCCGCCTGGTCCTGGGCGAAGAAATACTCGAGGTTCATGTGGCGCTCCCATGGTTCGGGATTCCAACGTAACCAGCGCCGGCCAAGCGTTGCGTGAAAAGCGCGTTACCGCTACCTGGAGCGTTTCCCGCAATCCCTATCCATGGCGCGCGCGCATGATCGTGTCGCCTTCGCCCACGTCGACCAGCACGCCGGTACACCGGCCGGTCAACGCATGCCGGGCCTGGGCCAAAGTATCGGCCGAAGCCACGGCGTCCTCGAGCTGTTCGAACCAGTCGCGGTTCCTGAGTTCGTCGCGCACCTGCCAGCCGTTGTAGACCGGCGAGATGGTGAACAGGATGCGTTCCATGGAACGTCTCCTCGCGTGGATAGAGCCACGAGCATGGCGATTGAATGTTGCATCGACGTTTCGCGCAGCGGAGTCATTGCATCCTGGATCGGTCGCAGGTACGCGGCGCGCGGGCTGTTCAGTTCCACCCGTGGCCGATCTTCCGCCACGCTCCCGTTCCAAGTATCAAACGGGCATGCCGTTGCGGAAACTCCGCAGAGGCTCGAAAAACAACAACACAGGGGGAATACGCGGGAAAGGAGAGGGAGCCATGGGCCCAAGCCTAGACATGTCCACGGATTCACATGGCGTGGTCATCGACATCGAAGCTGAATTGGGCTTCTGGCGCCAGTGTTACAGGAAATGGCCCTTCCACCGGCGCGGCCTCGGCTTCGATGCGTATGTCCCGACGCTCAAGTTCGGCTACGACTCCTATCTTCTCTTCCACCGTCACGAGCTTGGATCACTGCTGCCGGCGCTCAAGGAACGCTATGTGAATCGACTCCCCGCCGACCAGCGCCTGGACTGGTCGTGCAGCCAGAACATCATCAGGGAAACCTGGCGGCGGATGCAGGTGGAGCCTGGCGATGACCTCGCAGTCATGCGCCAGCCCCCTTCGCCCTGCGTTGCCATGGTCGAGCGCGCCTACGGCGTGTCGGCCGATTGATCGTCGCTCGCGCGCAGTCGCCAGACGGTGTTTCCCACATCGTCCGCAACCAGCACCGCACCGCGACCGTCCTGGGCCACGCCGACGGGACGGCCCTGCGCCTCGCCCTTGGCGTTGAGGAAACCATCGAGCACGGTTTCGATCGGCCCCGAGGGCCTGCCCTGGTCGAACGGCACGAACACGACCTTGTAGCCGCTCAACGGCTTGCGGTTCCAGGAACCGTGCAGGCCGATGAAGGCGCCATTGCGGAAACGCGGCGGCAGTGCATCGCCGGTGTAGAAGGCGAGTCCCAGCGGCGCGACATGCGAGCCCAGCGCGTAGTCCGGGGCGATTGCCTTGGCGACCCGTGCGGGATCCTGCGGCTTCATGCGCTTGTCGACGTGCTGGCCGTAGTAACTGTAGGGAAAGCCGTAGAACGCGCCTTCGCGGACCGAGGTCAGGTAGTCGGGCACCAGGTCGTTGCCCAGTTCGTCGCGCTCGTTCGCCACCACCCACAGTCTTCCGTCCTGCGGCTGCCAGGCCAACGCGGTGGGATTGCGCACGCCACTGGCGAACACGCGACGGGTACCGGCGGCCGGGTCGATCTCCAGGATCGCGGCGCGGTCGGTTTCGTTGCCGATGCCGTTTTCGCCGACGTTGCTGTTGGAACCGACGCCGACGTACAGATGCTTGCCGTCGGCACTGGCGACCAGGCTCTTGGTCCAGTGGTGGTTGATGGAACCCGCGGGAAGATCGACGACCTTCACCGGTGCGACATCGATCGACGTATCGCCCGTGCGATACGGGAAGCGGACCACCGCATCGGTATTGGCCACGTACAACGTGTCGCCGACCAGGACCATCCCGAAAGGCGAATTGAGGTTCTGCAGGAACACGCTGCGCGTTTCCGCCACGCCATCGCCGTCGGCATCGCGCAACAGGGTGATGCGGTTCGCGCTGGCCACGCCCGCCCCTGCCTTCTTCATCACCGCCTTGACCACGAAGCCCTTCAGGCCCTTGTCGTCGTCGGGCTTGGGCGGCGCATTGGTTTCGGCGACCAGCACATCGCCATTGGGCAGCACGTACACGGTGCGTGGGTGGTCCAGTCCACGGGCGAATGCATTCACCGCGAAACTCGCCGCGGCAACGGGTTTGCCCTGCGCTGGCCAGCCGACGGCCGGGGCGATGTCGACGGTGGGAATCAGCGAGGACCTGGGTTGCACCAGCAGCGGCGTCGGGCCGGTGTCCTGGCCTGCGCTGGTTTCGGAGTGCCCCTGGCTGCAACCTGCGAGCAAGGCGAAAGTGATCAGGCTGGCGGGAAGGCGCATGGATTTCATCAAGGTCCGGCATCGGGAAAGGTCGACGATCCCCGAGTCTGCGGCCGCAAGGATCAATCCGGTGTGAGCGCTGGTTCCGGCACCGGTTCTCTTGCAGGGTACGCGAACGGTTAGCATCGCGGCCGACCACCCATGGAAACCACGATGCCCCATTGGCAAACCCTGCTCCGCGATGTGCCTGATTTCCCCCGGCCCGGCATCCTGTTCAAGGACATCACGCCGGTGCTGGCCGATGCCGATGCTTTCGCTGCGGCGATCGCGGAAATGGCCGCGCCGTGGCGCGGCGAACGGCTCGATGCCATCGTCGGCATCGAATCGCGCGGCTTCATCCTCGGCGCCGCGCTCGCACTTGAACTGGGCACCGGCTTCGTCCCGGTGCGCAAGCCGGGCAAGCTGCCGGCGCGCACGTTGTCGCTGGACTACGCCCTGGAATACGGCAGCGACCGCCTGCAGATCCATGTCGATGCCTTGCCGCCCGGCGCGCGGGTGGTCGTGGTCGATGACGTGCTCGCCACCGGCGGCACGCTGAAGGCGGCGCTGGCCTTGACCCGGCAACAGGGCGCCGAAGTGGTCGGCGCGGCGGTGCTGCTGGAACTTGGTTTCCTCGAGGCACGCGCGCACTGGACCGACCCGGCGCCCCTGTTGGCCGCGGCGGTTTTCTGAGCGCGCGAGCGCGGGTCAGCTGCCCGCGAGGAAATCCGCCTTGCCCAGCGGCACGCCGGCATGGCGCAGGATCGCGTAGGCGGTGGCGACGTGGAAATACAGGTTCGGCGTGACGAAGGCGAGCAGGTAGGTACGTCCATCGAAGCCGAGCGGCTCGCCGTTGCGGCGCGGCACCGAGATCGCACGGCCTTCGCTGCCGTCGATCTGCTCCGCCGTGAACGTGCCCAGGTAATCGATCGCGCGGTCCAGGCGCGCATACAGTTCGGCGAAGGTGGTTTCGTCGTCATCGAACTTCAGTGCCTCCACCCCGGCCAGCCTGGCCGCGGCGTTCTTGGCGCCGTCGGTGGCGATCTGCACCTGGCGCAACAGCGGCAGCATGTCCGGGTACAGGCGCGTCTGCAGCAGCACGCCCGCATCGAAGCCCTGCGCCTGTGCATGGGCTTCGCCCTTCACCAGCAACTGGCGCAGGTTGCGCAAGGCGCGCTGGGCGACGGGCACGGTGGCCTGGTACATCGAAAGGGTATCGCTCATGGTGTCGCTACCGGAAAGGAAAGTGCGGGGAGTCTACGCCCGGCTCGATTCCCGGATTAGCCCGGATTGGCGGGAGAGTGCATCCCGCCTCCGCTTGCGCCGCGCATTTCACGGAACCTTGCCGGCCCTCGCGCATTCAATGGCTGCATGCGCCATTTCCTTTTTCTGTTGTATCTGCTGTCGCTGCCCTGCCTCGCGGCCACCGACACGCGCGCGTTGCATGCCGGCGACACCGAATTGCGGGTGGAAGTGGTGGGTGTGGACGACCCGGCGCGCGTGGAAATGCTGCAGCGCTGGATCAGCGAAAGCGCCGAAGCGACGAAGACCCTGTCCGGGCGCTTTCCCTTGCGCAGCGCCTACCTGCGCGTGCAACAGATCGACAGCCGCGATTCCAGTCCGGTGCCCTGGGGGCAAACCCAACGCCGCGACGAGGTGGGCGCGTTGTTGTACGTGCGCCGGGATGCGGACTACGAAGCCTTGCGCGGCGACTGGACCGCGGTGCACGAACTCTCGCATCTCTATCACCCGTATCTCGGCGACAGCGGACGCTGGCTGGCCGAAGGCCTGGCCAGCTACTACCAGAACGTATTCCGCGCACGCGCCGGCATGATCGATGCCGACGAGGCCTGGAAAAGCCTCGATGCCGGCTTCCGCCGCGGCCAAGCAGTCACTTCCGGTACGAGGCTGGATGCGATGGGACGCGGGCGCGACGGCACCATGCGCGTGTACTGGGCCGGCGCGGCGTACTGGCTGGAGGCGGACCTGGCGCTGCGCCGCGAGCGTGATAGTTCGCTCGATGCAGTACTGGACGAATACACGCGTTGCTGCCTGCGTGGCGGCGCTTCGGTTGCGCCGTCGGACTTCGCCGCGGTCCTGGATCGCATCGCCGGCGGAAATTCCTTCATCACGCTGTATCGCCGCTATGCGGCCTCGCGTGCGTTTCCCTCTCTCGACAACAATGCCTATCGGCGACTCGGCATCACCCGCGACGGCGACGGACTGGAATTCGCTGGCAGCCGCGAATCCCGGCAGCTGCGCGACGCCATCATGGCGCCGCGTACCCCATCAGTCGCTAAGCCGTAGGCAATGCCTGGGTCATCACCCAGTCGTCCTTGGGATCGTCGCCGACCATGAAAATTGAACGCCCGACGATCTCGAAGCCGTGCTTCTGGTAGAAACGGATCGCCTGCGGAGCTTCCTGCCAGACGCTCAACCACACCGAACGCGAACCACGCAGGCTGGCCGCGACCAGCAGGTTGGCGACCAGTTGCGCGGCGATGCCGCGCCCGTGGAAGGCGGCATCCAGGTAGATGCGGCCCAGTTCCACCGTCGGCAGCGGAGCCACTTCCGCCGGCGGCGTCGTGCCCCAGCGCAGTTGCGCGAAACCGGCCCATTGCCCGTCCTGTTCGACGATCAGGGTCAACGTGTCCGGATCGCGTATCTCGCGCGCCTGCAGTTCTGGACGATAGGTGGCCTCCAGGAACGCGGCCAGGTTTTCCGGCGTGCTGCAATGACCATTGGCGGCGATGAAAGTCCTGCGCATCAGCGCGGACAGTTCGGCGGCATCGGCCAGGCGTGCGGGACGGACCACGGCATTGTTCTTCATCGGACTTCCCTGTGTCTTCTGCTGCTACTCCAGCATAAACGCATGCCTGTGCGAGCTCAGGACACTGCGCAGGTGCGCCAGTCCGCGCATCACCCGTCGTGAGGGAATACCCCAGGCAACGACGCAGGACAACGATGCCCTCGTTGGAAGCGAATCCCCCTCAAGCGATCAACGGATAGCAATAGCACCGGGCTTCCGGCATGCCGGATGGATTCGTCATCGTTCCGGCTGCGGCGCCGTTGTGATCGCTTTCTCCCCGGGCGGCTCGGCCGGCACCTGGGCCAGCGGCGGCACTTCCGCCAGTGATGCCTCATGCGGTACCAGGCAGCGCTCGTTCTCGGGCACCTGCACCAGCAGGTGATGCGGCAACAACGCGGACAGGAAGGCGAACAGCCAGGACAGGAGCTTGCGCAGGACGAACAGGAAGTGGACTTGCATGGGGCACCCCGCTGGTATCGATGGCCGGCAGGATAGTGGGCCGGTCGCCGTGGTTGGGGGCCGCTGCGACGAAACCCGGGAAAGCGCGATGGAAGCGGGGATCGGCGGCATGGAAAACCATGGCCCTCCCGGGCCGATCCCTTGCCGATCGCGTCCGATGCCGCCGCGCCGTTATTCGATGCGCAGGATCGTCGCCGACTTTCCGGCCAGCAACAGCGGCTTGTCGAACGTGACCTCGGCGTTCGTCATTGCATCATGGCCGCGACTTTTCGTGCCGATGAAGTCGCCGAAGCGATCGAGCGCCAACGGCACGGCTCCGGCATTGCGGTTCAAGGCCACCATGACGGTGTCGTCGCCGTCATGACGGAAGTACACATAGACGCCATCGGCTGGCGCGAAGTGCCGCAGCTTGCCGTGCTGCACGACCGGGGTGCGCTTGCGCCATTGCAGCAGGCGCTTCAGATACTGCTGCGCGTCGCGTTCGGCGTCCGACAGGCCGGCGCCGGTGAATGCGTTCTTCGCATCGCCTTCCCAACCCCCCGGCATGTCGGCGCGGATCAGGCCATCGCTGCGTTCGCGTGGACCTTGCAGCAGCGCTTCGGATCCGTAGAAGAATTGCGGCGTGCCGCGTGCCGTGGCGACATAGGCCATGGCCAGCTTGAACAGCGCCACGTCGCCATCCAGCTGGGCCAACACGCGCGTGGTGTCGTGGTTCTCGGCGAACACCACCAGCGAGGAAGCATCCGGATACAGGTAGTCGTTGCCAAGCATTTCGTACAGGCGTCCCCAGCCGGTCTCGATGCCTTCGGCTTCCGTCAACGCGCTGCGCAAGGCGATGTGGATCGGGAAATCCATCATGCTCGGCATCCACGGAACGTGACCGTCCACATTGGTCTTGCCGCGCTGCCAGTGCGCGACCGTGGCCGGGTTTGCGCTCCACTCCTCGCCGACCATGCTGAAACCCGGGTATTCCTCCAGCACCGCCTTGCCCCATGCGCTGAGGAAGGAAGCATCGGCGTAACCGAAAGTGTCTTCGCGGATGCCGGACAGCCCTGCATATTCGATCCACCACAGGCTGTTCTGGATCAGGTAGGTGGCCAGGTGCGGATTGCGCTGGTTGAGGTCGGGCATGCCGGGCGAGAACCAGCCTTCGTTGAAGCCGGCGAGATCCTGCTTCGCCGCATGCGGATCCTGCACCGTGGTCCGGCGATGGTTGGTGGGCGCGAACTTTCCGCCGTGGTTGATCCAGTCCGGGGTGGGCAGGTCGCGCATCCACCAATGTTCCGAACCGATGTGGTTCAGGACCACGTCCATGATCAGGCCGACGCCTTGCGTGCGCGCCTTCGTGGACAGCGCGCGATAGTCCTCATTGCTGCCGAAGCGCGGGTCGATCCGGTACAGGTCGGTGATGGCGTAGCCGTGATAGGAATATTTTGGCTGGTTGTTCTCCAGCAACGGTGTCGGCCACAACTGAGTGAAACCCATGCCGGCGATGTAATCGAGGTGTTGCGCGATGCCGGCGATATCGCCGCCGTGGCGTCCGTTGGGCGACGCGCGGTCTGCGGCTTCGTGCATCGTGGCGACACTGTCGTTGCCCGGGTCGCCATTGGCGAAGCGGTCCGGCACGATCAGGTAGATCGCATCGGAAGAATCGAAACCGCGGCGCGTCGCCGAACCCGGTTCGCGCGCATCGAGGCGGAACGGATGGCGCACGGCCACGCGCGCGCCATCGAGGAAATCGATGTCGAAACTGCCCGGCTTTGCATCGGCGGAGATGTCGAGGGTGACGAAGAGATAGTTGGGGTTCGCCACTTTCTCCACGCCCGCCAGCGCAACGCCGGCCCGCGACAACCGTGGCGTCAGCGCGGCGATCGCATCGCCATGCACCATCAACTCGACCCGATGGTGTTTCATCCCCACCCACCAGCTGGCCGGCTCCAGGTGGTCGATGGCGTAGTCGCGCGCCTGCGCGGCGGCGCTCAGGGCCAGGCCGAGGAAAAGTGCGATCAGTGCTTTCATGCCGGAGTCCCCAGGGCCGACGGAGGGCCGATGCCTTCGCCATTCGCGAACGAGGCTACAAGCCGCAGCGGTGGAAGTACCCATGAATTCGTATGTACTGCAATGCAGCGCGTCCCGTGTCATTCGCATTCGCAGCGGTCTTCACGCACGACCAGCGAACATTCGCGCATCGTTGCCACGCGCTGGCTCATGCCTCATCGGGGAGAACGCCATGGACCCGCATGACCCCGATCCTGCCGCACGGGATCCTGACGACCCCCCGGCCCCCAAGGCTCCAGACCGTGTTTCGCAGGCCGCCTCTATCCGCCGCGATACTCGGCAACCACTTCTTCCGGCGTGGGATTGGCCTTGGCCTTGCCGTTGACGAACACCACCGGCACCGGTCCGTTCATCACCGCCATCACTTTCGAGACCTCGTCCTGCGAGGCCAGGCTGCCGAACTGGGCGTTTTCAGAACGCACGTAGGGCACGCCCTGGGCAGAGAGGTGGCGGGCCAGCGCCTCGGCACGTTGTGCGGCATCGGAGGGACAGTTGCTGGGGGCGAAGATGACGATGCCCCGGCTGGCCTGTCCGTCGGGCGCCGGGATCTGGACGAAGCCATGGCCACCGCCCGCGTTGCCGGAATCGATTCGCCTGGTCGCCTTGGTGACCACTTCGCTGACGCCGCCTTCCGGCGCATACACGCTCCAGAGGCAGATGCCGGCCACGACCACGCCGACCGCCAGACACGTCTTCACTGCATTCATGCGAGTCCCCCACGTTGGCCGCGATTGTATCGGGGCGATCCCGTTGCGACCAAGCGCAATCCGCGCGGTGACGCGACCTTGTTCCAACGTGGTCGGTCAAAGCGATCACGAAGCAGTACTTCACGCTCGACTTGTCCATGCGCGCACGGAGAGCCTGGAAGTCGTGCATGCGACCCGCAAGGTGCGCGCCCAGTGCGCGCTTCCACGCCGGAGCGGCCCCTGCACATGGCAACCGCTCCGTGGAAAGCGCATCGCGCCATGCGAGAATGCACGCACCCCCTGTACGCCATGCGCAAAGGCCTGTCCGGTGACCTCGCGCATCTCCGTTGCTATTTGTTCTCCAATGTCGTTTCGAGGGCCATGATGGTTCGACACACACCCAAATGGCTTATTGCCGGCAATTCGCCGACCCGATCGCAATCCAGGCACGATGACCCACCGCAGGGCCGGATCACCTTCCGGCAATGGCACTACCTGTCTTCCCTATTGCCGGGCACCGTCGCACGCCGATCCACGGATGGCCTGGACACCCGGCGCTTCGTCGAAGCCGTGCTCTGGGTCGCCAGCACCGACTCGACCTGGGTGGATCTGCCGAAGGGCTACGGAAACTTCCACGCGGTCTACCTGCGTTTCACCCGCTGGACCAGGCTGGGCATCTGGGAACTCGTGTTCGATTGCCTGGAACGGGATCCTCGCCTGCCCGCATTGCAGGCACGGGTCCGCGAGTACCAGAACATCCGCAACCGCCGAAGCACGACGAAACCGGCGTAGTCGCATACGCCCGCCCGATCAATCCCGGGCGACGCCCGTTGCTATCGGCAACGTCGCTGGGCGCATCGAGCCCAGGTGTTTCACCACGTGACCAGTTGCGAAAGATTCCACACCGCCACTTCCCTGTCGCTGTCGTCGTAGACCGAAAACCTGATGGTTTTCGACTCATCGCCCGACAGGAAGAAGCAGGCCGCGTCGCGCGCAAGCGCCTGCCTGGCTTCCGGCGTCGCTTGATGCCAGGCGGGGCCCACCCATAGTTTCGGACGCCCGTTGTCCACGGATGCATTGCGCACCAGCCCCGTCGGCAGGGCGGCTTCGAGGTTTGCCCGGCACTCCTGCATGCGCGCGGCGACAGCGGCCTTGTCCAGTGCCACACGTGGCGGTACCGGTGCTGGTGCTGGTGCCGGGGAAGTGGCGGGCTTGCCCGCGGGCGGCGAGCAAGCCGTCAACAGCAAGGCGCTCGAAAGCACGGCAGCGACGGCGCCGATGGCGGCCAATCGTGGTTTTCCATGCGATGAGTACATCGTTGCGACGTGACTCCTGTTACGGCACGGGCGGCGGAGCAGGTACCGGGGCCGCATCGGGTTGCGAAGGCAGGTAATAACTTACCCGGTCGAAGAAACGCTTGTAGAACCCGGCGTCGCGCACGGTCTTGCTGGCCACGCGCACCAGCGAATCGTCGCTGCTGCCGATCGGCAGCGAGACCGAGCCAAGCACACCCACGCCGACGCTGGCCGAAGTCGGGTTCTTCTTCAGCGCGTAGCGGTCCTGCACCGCGCTGACGAAGACCAGCGCCTGGTCGGCGCCGTGCTCGACGCAGGACACGCGCAGGTCGAGCTGCTGGTGGTCCTCGGGTTCGGGCTGGAAGTTCTTGGTCGCCTCGACCGTCTCGCCGGTGGCGCGGATCACCACGTAGCCCTGCCCCAGCAACGCACGCCGCGCCGCCTCGCAGGCACGCGCGGGCGTGGTGGCGTAATTGCGCGAATAGATGTTGTCCGAGTCGAAGGATTCCTCCATGAACAACGGCGCGGATTTGGGCTTGGCCGTGGTGCCGCACGCCGAAAGCAGCGCACAGGCGATGAGTGCGGCCCAGGGGAACAGGGAGGAACGGGACATGGCGGCCTGGACGAGGGGGTGGGAGAACCAGAGGATACCCACTACTGCTGAACGTACGTGTCCACGGCGGTTTGCGTCGGGCAGGTCCACGCGGAAAGCGATCCGCGCCGACCAGGACAGGCTGGTCGTGCTGCCTAAAGGCAAGGCCGACGCCTCGCAACTCGATTCTTCCAGCTTCGATGAAGTCGTCAGCCTGCTCGCCAGCATCCAGGCCGCCGTCAACGGGATCGACGACGAGCGGCTGATCCGCACGCGCGAGGCCTGCATCGGCAGCCACTTCATGATCCGGGCCTGCCGCTCGCCCTCGCAGATCCACGAACAGGAAGCCATCGGCCACAAGGTCCCGAGGATGCAACGTCCCGGATCGATTGCAGCGACAGGATCGGCTGCACTTGAGGAAGATCGGCAGTCCGCCGGCGATTCCGGACTCGACGGCCATCGGTCGCTCCTGTATCCAGGCGCCGTCGCTACTTCCGGTCCATCCCGTTTGCGCCGGGTGAAAAGTCCGTGGAGCGGGACGTGACCCGCCTTATGCCTATCGAAGAGGTAACCTGACCCGTATTCTTGCAGCTGCCGAATCGGGACGCCCCATGATCAACAACGACGTAATGCGCAGCATCCGCTACATGCTCGACCTCGGCGACAGCAAGGTGGTCGAGGTCATCCAGCTGGCCGATGCGGGTTTCCCGATCGAAAAAACGGAGGTGCCCGGATTGCTGAAGAAGGAAGGCGAGGATGGTTTCGTCCCGTGCAGCGATCGGGTACTCGCGCACTTCCTCGATGGACTGGTGTTCTATTACCGCGGCCGCGACGAGAGCCTGCCGCAGCGCCCGGTGGAGGACCGGATCAGCAACAACCTGGTGTTGAAGAAGCTGCGGGTCGCGTTCCAGCTGAAGGACGTGGACATGCACGAGATCTTCGAGCGCGCCGGCTTCCCGCTTTCCAAGCCGGAACTGAGCGCGCTGTTCCGCCAGCCCGGCCACAAGCATTACCGCCCTTGCGGCGACCAGATCCTGCGCAACTTCCTCAAGGGATTGACCTTGCGCTACCGTCAAGGAGTTTGAAGGCAAGGGAGGTTTTACACGGCGGGCCCAGGGCCCGCCACAAGGAAGCGATAGTGATCCGCGCCACCACGTGGCTTGAGTGCTGGCTTCTTCCTGCCGCCGGGACTTGGCGTCCGGTTGTTGCTGTGCACACCGTTTGTCCTCGGTATCGTTCGTTCTGATCGCCGTTTGCGTACATGGGCAACAAGTACAGTCGGGGATACATGAAGATGATCAAGCGACTGGGACGGTGCTCTGCCTGCGCGATGGCCCTGGCCGCGCTTGGCGCAACGGCGCAGGAGACCGGCAAGACCGCAGGCGACGGCAAGGCGAGTGCGCCCGTCAAGGCGGTGCAGTTGGACGCCGTGGTCGTGACCGCGCGATATCGCGAAGAAGTGCTGCAACGGATCCCCGTCTCGGTGACCGCACTGGATGCCGGCGAACTGCAATCACGCGGCGCCGAAGACCTTGGCGCACTGGGCGCCGCGGTTCCCAACCTCACGATCTATGCGGCGCGCCCGTTCAACAATGCGCTCACGGCCTACATCCGCGGGATCGGCCAGTCGGAAACGGTATGGGGCGTCGATCCCGGCGTGGGCGTCTATGTCGATGACGTGTACCTGGCGCGCCCGCAGGCGGCATTGCTCGACGTACTCGATGTCGAGCGCATCGAAGTGCTGCGCGGCCCGCAGGGCACGCTGTATGGCAAGAACACCATCGGCGGCGCGATCAGGTACATCACCCGCGCCGCGGACGACGAATTCTCCGGCAACCTCGGCGTGACCGTGGGCGACTATGATCGCCGCGATTTCAAGGGCGTCGTCAATCTGCCGATCGGCGAGCGCCTGCGCACGCGCGTGGCGTTCGCCAGCCTGGATAGGGACGGCTTCGGCAAGAACCTGGTCACCGGCGACGAAGTAAGCGCCCAGCATGCGGGGGTGGCGCGGGTGAGCGTCGAATGGACGCCGCATGACGATGTCGAGGTACGCCTGGCTTATGACCGCTACCGCGACCGTTCCGGGCCACGCGGGGCCAGACGCCGGGCGGTCAACCCGAACGATCCATTGCGCACTCCGCCCGACAACGGCAACTACGATGTTCGTAGCGGCATGCCGAGCCTGGACGAGATGGACTCGGAGGGCGCATCGGCGACCGTCGATTGGACGCTCAACGAACGCTGGCGGCTGAAATCCATCACTGCATATCGAGCGGGCGACTCCCTGGGCAACGTCGATTTCGATCTCCTGCCGTTGCCGATTTCCGATCTCAACCGGCGACTGTTCGAACGGCAGGCCTCGCAGGAATTCCAGCTGCTCGCCAGCAGCGGACGTGCGCATGCCATCGCCGGCCTCTACCTTTTCGACGGCGAGGCTGGCGGCACGGTCCGGCAGACCATCCAGGGCAGGATGTTCAACGTCAGTCGCGGCGTGGTGAAGACCGGCAGCGCCGCCATCTACGGCGATCTCACCTGGGACTTCACCGACAAGCTGAGCCTGGAAGGCGGCTTGCGCTACACCTCGGAAAAGAAGACGGGCACCGTACTCAACCGGGGATATACCGACGCCACGTTCACCGTGCCACGCGGCGCGGCGCTTGCCGATTTCACCGATTCGAAGACCTTCAGTTCGCTCTCGCCACGCGTCAATGTGTCGTACAAGTTGACCGAAGCCGCGATGCTGTATGCGCAGGCCAGTCGTGGTTTCAAGAGCGGCGGCTACAACATCCGCGCCAATACGCGGTTCGTGCCGGGGTCGGGATTGCCGTTCAAGGACGAAACCGCCACGTCGTATGAACTCGGCGCCAAGACCCAATGGCTGGACGGCAAAATCACCGCCAACGCGGCGGCATTCCATAATGACTATCGCGACATCCAGCTCAGCGTCTTCACCAGTTACGACAGCAATGGCGACGGAATCAACGACGCACTCTTCGGCGACTTCAAGAATGCCGGCGCCGGCACGATCAACGGCGCCGAGTTCGAGTTGAGCGCGCTGACCGGCAGGCACTTGCGCTGGCTGGGGCATGTCGGCTACCTGGATACCCACTACGACGGGTTCATCAGCAACGGCGTGGATATCGCCGACAGCCAGCACTTCGCCAATGCGCCGCGCTGGACCGGTGGCTTGAGCGCCATTGCGGACATCCCGCTTGGACCAGCCGGTTCGCTGCAGGCACGCGTTGACGGCAACTACCAGAGCAAGGTCTACCCGACCACCGAGCTCAACCAGGCCAGCGCGGAAACCCTCGCACAGGAAGGCTATACGTTGTGGAACGCATCGCTGACCTATCGTTCGCCAGATGGAAAATGGCAGGCGGCCTTGCAGGGGCAAAACCTCGGCGACAAGGCATATCGCACCACCGGTTACGACTTCCCGGTTTACGGCATTCGCACGGGTTATTACGGCCCGCCGGGGACCGTGTCTTTGTCGTTGACGTACCTGTTCTGATGCGCCCATTGAGGACGGCAAGCACACGGCCCGTTTGCAGGATCAGGAGCCGCCCGGAGCGCGATCGGCAACCAGGTGCATGCGCTGCTCCAGCGCCTGGAAACGAGGCTGTGAGCGAAGATTGTCCCAGCGCTTGTCCACCTTGAGGAAAGCCAGGCGGACATCACGCTCCCGGTAAGCGCGCTCCAGCAAATCGAGCGCGCCCCCGGTGTCGCCCAGGGCGTTGTGCACGGCCGCCAGGCTGGTCGCGGGCATGTAGCCGGCACGATCGCGTCCTTCCATGTCGCGAAGTACCTGCTCGGCTCCGCCGCGATCGCCCGCCAGGACATAGGCCTGGCCGAGGACGGCCAGGACCTGGCTGCAGTCTCCGCAGATTTCACGCGCCTTGCGCAAATCGGCGATCGCGCCGGCGTAATCGCGTTGCTCCACTAAGATCATGCTTCGCCCAAGCAAGGCGATCCAGAAGTCGGGCTTCAACTCCAGGGCCCTCTCCCGCATCTGCCGCGCTTCCCGGGCATGGCCCGCGATTCCGACGAAGCTCGATGCCAATGTATTGACCAAGGGAGAAAGCGGATCGAGTGCCACCGCCTGGCGCGCCTGCAGCACCGCTTCTTCGTTGCGGCCGGTATTGCTGAGCAGATGGGCGTAGGCCATATGCGCCTCGGCCAGGCTGGGATTGAGTTCGATCGCCCGCTTGAACGAAGCTTCGGCGCCCTTCCAGTCCCAGTCGTACCAGAAGCGGATGAAGCCCTGCGACGCGTAGGCCTCCGCCAGGTCGGGATCGATCTCCAGCGCTTGCTTCACTGCAGCTTGTGCCAACGGGAAGTTTTCCCTGGGATCCTGGTCGCCGGTCATGGCCAGCGCGCGATAGGCGAAGGCCATGCCGGCATAGGCGCGTGCGCAGGTCGGATCGAGATCGATCACCCGCTGGAACGCGGCGAGGGCCTGGCGCATGCGCGCCGCCGAAGGCCGGTCGAGCTGGTAACGGCCGGCCAGGTAAGCGCGGTACGCCTCGGCATTGGCGCCATCGCAAGGACTGCGGCCGCGCACGGGCAGCGCAGCGATCTTCAACTCGAGAGCGCTGGCCACGGCCGCCGCGAGGCTGTCCTGCAGGGTGAACGCACGCTCGATCCGTTCGTCGAACGTGCCGGACCAGAGCGCGCTGCCGTCACGCACGGCCAGCAACCGCGCGTTGACCCGTATACGGTCGCCGTCGCGCTGGGTGGTCCCTTCGACCACGTAGGCCGCGCCGAGCTGGCGGCCTGCCTCGAGCGGATCTTCCTTCGGCCCGGAAAAACGCTGGCTGGAAGTCAATGAACGCACACGCAGCGAGGTCGCACCGCTGATCCGGGCGATCAGGGTTTCGGCAAGTCCCAGTTCCAGCAATTCATCGCGCGGACCCGGCGATAACGAGTGGAACGGCAGCACGGCCAGCGTCTGCGGCGATTGCGCCGCGGGCGTAACGGGCGTCACCGGCGGCGCGCGTAGCCGCCACGCCGCGATCGCAAGCAGTGCCAGCACGAACAGTGATGCGCCAACCATGATCGTTTTCCGCCTGCCCACGGGCGGCGGATTGGTTGCGGGAATTGCGGGAGTCGCCGGCACCGCATCGCCGTCTTCCACGTCGGCGACGAAACGGTAACCGCGCCCCGGGATGGTGACGATGTAACGGTGCTCGTTCCCCAGCGCGCGCCGCAGTGCGGAGATGGCCTGGGTGAGGTTGTTCTCTTCCACCACCCGCCCCGGCCAGACCACGGCCAGCAGTTCGTCCTTGCCGACCACCCGCTGCCGATTGTCGATCAGGCAAGTCAAGGCATCGAACGCCTTGGCGTTCAGCGGCACCACGGATCCGTCCATTGCGCGCAGCTCCCGGGCCTGCGCGTCCAGGCGGTAGTCCCCGAAACGGCGGTGGCGTAACGGCGTATCCGGCATGGAGCTTCCTTTTCCGAAAGTTTCAGCTTTTTTCAGGAAATTGACAGGACTTCTCAGCCCTGCAGGCAGATGTTCTGCGGCACGCCATGCCGTGCCGCTGTGGGGAGCGACCCGGCCAGCAGGCGTCATTCCACCACATCAGGAGCCTGACCATGAAAACCCGTTATGCATTACTCGCCATTGCGCTGTCCCCCCTGTACTTCGCCTCGACGTCGGCCCAGGCTGTGGACGTGCTCCACAACGGAGCATTGAACGTACCCGCCAACCGTATCGTCGGACTGTGGACCTCGGAGGCCGCCACCCGGCCCTGCGGCACCACCCTGCCACTCAGCCCGTTGCGCAACACGATCCTGTTCCACGCCGGCGGCACCGCGCTGGCGAACCCGCAATTCCCGTTGACCGGCATTCCCAACGCGCTCGGCATTCCCGGAATCCACCAGCGCGGACAAGACCTGGGGACGTGGTCGTACAACCCGTTGACCGCGCAGTACACGATCAAGCTGCGTTTCGACTGGTACGTCGATGGCCGGTATCACGGCTACCAGACGGTCGACCGCACGATCCTGCTCAGCAACGACGGCAGGCAGGCCTTTGGCCCGGTCCGCTCGACCCGCTACACGGCCGGCGGCAGCGTTATTTCGGAAGTCTGCGGCGAAGCGACGTCGACACGCCAGTAGTCATCGACCTGTCCGCCCCCACTCCCGGCACTGACGGAAGTGGGGGATGGGTTACCTGCGAAGGAGAAAGCGTATGCATCTCCATGCGAAGGCGCTGCCAAAACTATCCGTCCTTGCCTTGTGCCTCGCTTCGGCCAGCCAGCTGTCCGCCTGCGGTGGCGGCAGAGGAGTAGGGGAATGGTGCAAGTACCACGGCTACCAGACGTTCGACCGGGGGGTGCTGTTCGGTAACGACGGTCAACACGCTTCCGGGCCGGTTAATTCGACCCGCCATACCGCCATCGGC
>JBOHXX010000016.1:0-20553 GCA_050737675.1 Pseudoxanthomonas sp. | reverse complement strand
GTGCATGCCGCGATGCATTTGCGCAGGGAACAGAGCCGCATGATCAAGGCGGCGGATGACATTTCGCTTGCAGGATCGGGGAACCCGGATGACCTGCAAGGCTACGGAACCGGAAACCGGCGGCGAAACAGGCGTTGGGCCGCGGCCAGGACTGCCCGTTGGCAATCGGACTTGCGAAGATCCGGGAATTACCCGGTACAGACTGGACATCGATTCCCCCGCCTCCTTGCAGACTTGCTCCATGAATCCTTCATGCCCGGGCTGCGGTCGGCTTCACCGTATCCCGTTGGGACGCCGATGACCCTAACCTGCTCTACAGCTGATGACAGCCCCGATTGGATTTAGCTTGATCGCATGAGAATAGTCAAGCAATGGTCCGCAGGATGTGCGTCAGCGCACGAATAACCCATGCTTGCACGAGAAACCATTCGCATCGCTTGGCTCAGCCTCCCTATGCAGCGCCATGCAATAAGCATTGCCGATGGAATCATCTGAAACATTGCGTACATGTTGGGAATCCGGCGTCCGGACTAGCGCTTGATGCAGATCGCGTCGTGCGGATTGTTGTTCTACTCGGCGTCTCTCCGGCAGAAATTTTTGTGACGGATGACGCCAAAAATTCCCGCATCCGAACTATCTACGCCATCCTGGCACTCGCCAGCTATGCGCGCTATTGGTCACCTGCCACCCACACTGGCGCAAGCGCCTCCCCGTAATCCGGCCTTTCTTCCGCGACAGGAACAAGTGCCTGGGAGCGCTTCCATGCCATGCCGGGAGCGGAGCCCGGCGCACACCGGTAGTGCTGAAGGCTCGGCGAAAAGCTAGAGGCCGAGCCTCGGCACCTCCACCTTCTGCAGCAGCCGCGAGGTGAAGTACTTGTCCTGGTAGTACTTGATCTTCTCGCACATCACCGGGTGCGCGATGCCTTCATACAGGAACACTTCCTTGTCGAAACCCATGGCCTTGAGTTCTTGCGGCAGCATCAGGGCGCGGCGTTCTTCCACTTCGCTGAAGGTCACGCTGCCCTGCTGGCCGTGGGACTGGCTGCGGTTGCGCTTGAGCACGGTGGTGTAGCCGAGCATGTCGGAGTAATCGTTGGCGTCCTGCTGCTCGCGCGGGGCGTAGATGATCTGCAGGGCGTGGTTGGTGATGATGGTGCGGGAAACGTCCTTGCCGTAGGTGGCATCCAGCTGCGACATGCTCTGGATGATCGGCAACAGGCGGATGTTGTAGCCGGCCATGTAGGAAACCGCCGACGCGATGATCTCGACCTTGCCGATGGCGGTGAATTCGTCCATCAGCAACAGGCACTGGTGCTTCAGTTCCGGATTGCTCTGCGGCAGTTCCTTGGTATTGAGGTTGATGATCTGGTTGAAGAACAGGTTCACTATCAATCGGCTTTCGGCCAGCTTGTTGGGCTGGATGCCGATGTAGATGGTCATCCTGCGCTTGCGCACGTCGGTGAGCAGGAAGTCGTTGCCGCTGGTGGCCGCGTCGAGCACCGGATTGATGAAGGCGTTGAGCGGCTCCTTGAACGTGCCCAGGATCGAGGCGAAGGTTTCCTCGGCCTGGGACAGCATGTTGGCGAAGGCGGTCTTGGCGTGGCTGCTGAGGAAGGGCTTCTTCGATAGCGCCTGCAGGTACGCCTTGAGTTCGCTGCCATCGCCGGACGACAGGCGATAGATGCTTCCGAGCGTCGGGAAGGCCAGGAACTCCTTCGGGAAGCCCTGTTTCCACTGGTCGTCGAAATTCTCGAACAGGAACAGCGCGAACGCAGTGAATGCGTTGCGCGCCTGGCTGACCCAGAATTTCTGGTCGTCGGATCCATCCGGGTAAAGCATCGCGGCGATGCTTTGCAGGTCGGAGATGCGGAAAGCCGGGTCTTCCGACACGTAGCTGAGTGGATTCCAGCGGTGCGTGCGCCGGTCTTCGGCGAAGGGGTTGAACAGATAGATTTCCTGTCCCTGGCTGGCGCGCCAGCCGCTGGTCAGGTCGAAGTTCTCCTGCTTGATGTCCAGGACCACCATCGATTCCTGGTAGTCGAGCAGGTTGGGAATGACGATGCCCACGCCCTTGCCCGAGCGCGTGGGCGCGGCGAGGATCACGAACTGCTGTCCACCCAGGCGTACCAGCTTGCCGTTGAACTTGCCGACCACGATGCCGTTGTTCGAGGACTTGAACATGCCCTGCTTGGACAAATCGCCGGCATTGGCGAAGCGGGCATCGCCATGCATGGCTTTCTTCGCCGGCTTCAATACCAGCACCAGCAACGCCAGGTATGCGAGCAGCGGCAGGCCGAAGCCCACGTAGCCCGCGACCTTGAGCTTGCCGGCATAGGGTTGGACCTGCGGCAGGTCCAGCGCCTTTAGATAGGCCGGGTAGGTGTTCCACTTCAGCAAGCCCGTGTCGAGCTTGAGCAGGAGCAAGGCCAGGTAGCCGGACAGATAAAGCCCGGCCACCAGCACCACCAGCCCGGTCGCCACCACGAGAATCGTCTTGTTCCTGCTCACCTGCACCTCCCTGTTACCTGCATCCTTCCGTGGTGCCTGGCGGACTCAGCGTCGCTGCCGCATGGGTTTGGCGCGGACGGGCGCTTCGGCTCGCTGGAGGTTCTCTTCCTCTATCAACCTGTCGATCCAGATCCTTGCGTCTTCCAGGCTCAGATCCTTGCGCAGCCTGGCGCCCGCCATGGTCTGCACTGCGTAACTGGTGACATCGCCAGGATCGTATTGCTCGTCCTGGGTCACGGCTACGACCTGGTAATTTCCCTTGATCAGTATCGGATGTGTGTATTCCGTCACAGTCACTTCCTCCTTGGCGTGTGGCCCGATCATATTACGTAATCGGCGCAGAATTGAAGACCGGGTGCGCCGATCGAACAACCGCATCGATCAGGCAGCGGACTCCAGTCGCGATTCCGTCATCGCGATCGCCTTCTCCACCAACGCCCAATCCGCACCCGGCTTGTGCGCGCCTTCGCTCAACACCTGGCGGAAAGCACGGCCGCCCGATTGGCCATGGAACAGGCCGAGCAGGTGGCGGGTGATGTGCTTGAGGGCGACGCCGTGGGCGAGCCGGCCTTCCACGTACGGTCGCAGTGCGTGCAGCAACTGCGCGCGCGGCTGCGCTTCGGCGCCGGACAGCGCCGCATCCAGGCGATGCAGCACGTAGGGGTCGTGATAGGCCGCGCGGCCCAACATCACTCCATCGACATGCCGCAGGTGTTCCAGCGAATCCTCGACCGTGGCGATGCCGCCATTGACCGCGATGGTCAACGCCGGACGCTCGCGCTTGAGCCGGTAGGCCCAGTCGTAACGCAGCGGCGGCACTTCGCGGTTCTCCTTCGGCGACAGGCCCTGCAACCATGCATTGCGCGCATGCACGAAGAAGATCCGGCACCCTGCCGCGGCCACCGTGTCGATGAAAGCGGCGAAGCGGTCGTAATCGTGTTCCTCATCCACGCCCAGGCGGCATTTCACCGTGACCGGGAAGTGTCTTGCGGGGCCGGCGACGCTTTCGATCATCGCCGCCACGCAGTCGGCGACCAGCATCGGTTCCTTCATCAGGCACGCACCGAAGCGTCCGGCCTGCACGCGGTCGGAAGGACAACCGACGTTGAGGTTCACTTCGTCGAAACCATGCTCCTGCCCGACCCGCGCCGCCTGTGCAAGCAACGCCGGCTCACTGCCGCCCAGCTGCAACGCCACCGGATTCTCGACCGGATCGCGCGCCAGCAAGCGCGCACGATCGCCCTGCAGCACCGCATTGGCGTGGACCATTTCCGTATACAGCCGCGCGCCCGGCGCCAACAGGCGATGGAACACCCGGCAGTGGCTGTCGGTCCAGTCCATCATGGGCGCCACCGACAATAGATTTTCTTTGTAATTCAATGCTTTATCCAGTAAAATCAAAAACATGAACAGGCCGTGTGCACTCCCGTGTGCACTGGATTTCGCCCGATTTCGCCCTGCTACGACCCCTCAGTGCACACAGAGCGCACACGAATTGGCCACGATCACCAAGCTCAAATCGGGTCATTGGCGCGTTCAGGTCAGGCGCAAGCAATCCTATGCCAGCGAGACCTTCCTGCGCCATGAAGACGCCCGTAAATGGGCCGTCGCCACCGAGCGTCGGATCGATCTGGGAGAGGCGCCGCGCAAGTCCGCGGCAAGGGATCCCACCCTGTTCGCTCACCTGGTCGACCTGCACGTGCAGGACATGTGTGATGTGGGGAAGGCGCCACGGCGATCCAAGCAGTTTACCCTCGATGCCCTGAAGGCCAAGTTGGGCAAGGTCAAACTCAAGGACCTGTCCCGGGAATGCCTGATCCAATTCGGAAAAGACCGAGCGAAGGAAGGCGCCGGCCCGGTGACCCTCAGCGCCGACTTTGGGTATCTCAAGCTCGTGCTCACGCACGCGGCTGCAGTCCACGGCGTGGACGTGAAAGTCGAACCCGTAGACTTGGCTCGCGTGGCGCTCAAGCGTCTGGGCCTGGTTGGTAAATCCCGCCAACGGGATCGTCGCCCTACCCGCGAAGAAATCAAACGCCTACTTCGCCATTTCGACGACAGTCGTACTCTATTGATCCCTATGGCGCGCATCGTCCGGTTCGCGATAGCCAGTGCAATGCGCCAGGAAGAAATTTGCCGCATCCGCTGGAGCGATGTAGATGTGGACAACCACATGGTGCTGGTCCGTGATCGGAAGGATCCGCGCGAGAAAGACGGAAATGACCAGCCTGTGCCCTTACTCGGCCTGGCTGGGTTCAATGCACTTCGCCTGGTCCGCGTGCAGCGCAAATACCGGCCAGGTGGCGACCTAATCTTCCCTTACAACCCCCGCTCGGTCGGCACCGCCTTCCGACGCGCCTGCAAGCAGCTCAAGATCAAGAATCTGCATTTCCACGACTTGCGCCACGAAGCGACCAGCCGCCTGTTTGAGGCTGGCTTGCGCATCGAGCAGGTGGCGCTTGTAACCGGCCATCGCGATTGGAAGATGCTCAAACGCTACACCCACCTTCGCCCTGAACATCTACATCGCGTTTCAAGAGTGCAGAACGCAAATCCGGAATCCTTCGCAACGACATCGTCAGGATTGATATCCCGAACAGGTACTGAAGCTGCGCGGATGCTGGCTGTCGAACTGTTGACCCAACTGTCCAAGCAGTTCGGATTTTTGTCCAATGACGACCTGAAGGCCCATGAATCGATGCTGGTTCAGGAAGAACTAGCAGACAAAGTCTAGCCACCGACTGCGAACCAGATAGCTAAGCGCTTGCATGCGGCTATTTATCTTCCCGATCGATTGGCTTGTCTGTTAACAGGATCGTGCTTAAACCGATCCATCGAAATGTACTATCGGTTGGTTTATCGCACCTTCCATCGTTACGTCTGCCGCCGCATGCACAATGTCCTGAATTTTTCACGCTCATCACCATCCGTGGATGCCTGCTCAAAACCGAACCGCTCCAGATATCTCCTCGCAGGTACGTTGCCTCTGTCAACGATGGTGGTCATCCAACGGACCGACAGATCGAGTTTGCACCACTCGACCGCTGATTCCATCAGCAGACGCGAGACCATAGTTCCACGGTAACGCGGAAGTACGTGGACACCCCACAGGAGCGCTGCATCGAAGGAGTCTAGGCCAGGCGGGCGTGACAACCCCAAGACCCCGGTCAACACATGCTGATCGAACACCCCCCATACCTGGATGCCTTCAAGATCATAGCGCCTGAGCAGATCCTCGATGCCGGCCGAACCTGCACCAAGTTCCTCCACGATTTGTGGCTCCAGGGCATAAGCCAGGCTTTCGAGAGAGTGCTGGCGCAACGCGTGGTACTGCCGTGAGTCGGATGGAGAGATGCGCCGGATAAGTAACGCTTGCGGACTCATGCGGCGTTGTCGCCCAGAGTGCTGATTGCAGAGCGGTGCCCACACAGGGAGTGACCCCGATCCGATCTCAGATCCAGTCGCAGGGCCTGCAGCTTTGTTGACGCCAATGTTGGATCGTCAACGCGGGTAAACCCATTCCTCTGACACCAACGACTAACACGTCTCTCGTCGCGGCGAACATGGATGCGAACCGCATCAATCCCGGGCTGGCTACGGCACCATTGCAACGCAGTCCTGAACAACGATAGCGCCACGCACGATCCTCGATGCTTACGAATGACGTACAGCCCCCACAAATTCAGTTCCACTCCATCCCGCATCACATAGCGCGAGACAGCTGCAACGCCGGCAAGTAAAGTTCCGGCGTATGCACCCCAGACACGGCCGCCTTCCAGCGAATGCATAGACAGCAGATTGTGTCTACCCCGCGCGTAAAGTGTGAGGTCCCGGACAATTCCCGGGCAAGCAAACTGCGGCGATTCCTTGATTGATCGCATGCGTATTTCTTGGTAGACCTCAATGTCCCGATCGACCAGCGGCCGAACATCCTTGTGAAGTTTCCTTGAGCGCATTATCGGATCAAATGTAGAAATTCCTGGCACAAGTCCAGGGAGGCGATACAGACGACGCCGTCTGAGAGCATGCATGCGAGCTTCATCTCCGCTAAGCCGAGCCAGTCTCTGGCGCCCGCGACTCGAGACACTTTTTCAGCAACGCGGTAATTACTGCAAGTTCTGCGCTGGACAATCCCCGGAACCAATCCGACGACTCAACGGATGCGGCAGCGCGGCCGTCGCTGAGGATCTGGCGACCGTAGCTGGTTACAGACAGAACATATTGGCGACGTCTGGTGGCATCCTTTTTCCACTCGATCAATCGTAGCGCGGACAAAGTTCTAGTGACTTTCGCCGTCGCGCTCGCACTGATTCTCACCCGCTCCGACAGTTCTTTCAGCTCCATACCCTGGCTGTCCTGCAGCGCGCTCAAGACCACCCACTCCGAAGGCGAGAAGCCGGTCTTGGGCTTAGTCGAGCGAAAGCCGCTGGCCAACATACGAATCTGTTGTTCCAGCATGGCTGCCAGTAATCCCGTATCGGCCTCTTCGGCCGGGCAGGCCGAAGCCAGGTTATTTGCTTCCGTAAGCACACCGCCTCCTAGAGATGCGCCTGGTCCCATACCGATGGTGGCTCTGCGCCAGCGTGGACGGCTGCTTGAAAGTTACGGATGCCCGCTCCCTGGGTTGCTTTGCGCAGATCTCCCCGCGCCGTCGCGATGGCACCAATTCGCGTGGCGGATTCCTCGAACCTTGCCCGGAATGTGGTCGTCAGAAGAAGCCGATTCCATCCGAGCTCGCGCATTCTTTCGTAGAAGTCCCGTTTTTCCTCGTCGGTGGTTCCCAGATCGAGCTCGACGCTAAGCATCACATGCACGTTGGCCTCGGCTTCTGGTCCGATTGTCCAGGGGACGTCAGAAGGTAAGAATCGCGTGGCGCGCCACTGGCGTCCATTTACGATGTTCCTTTTTCGATTACAAAAAAAGTCCCCGGCCTGAGGGCCGGGGAAGGGTAAACGACGATGTCGGTTGACTCGTAGACAGCCGCGCGATGGAGAGAGTGTTCATCGCAAGCAATCCACCTTCCATAAGACGTGTTATGGGAACGAAACCCCACCTCAGCATCGTCATTTCTTCTCCACACGGGGGCGCATGGAATAGTTGGGATGCGTCGCTTGGCTATCTCCGTGCGCAACTGCCGAAATCGGTCCGGCTAGGTAGTGTCTACCAGGGCTTTGGGCCGTCCAGGACCAAGTCGCGATTCACCAAGACGCGCACCGGGAAGCCTGCTCGCACTGTCAATGTCGGCTGCAGGTTGAGATTGCGGCGGGTGACCTGCTGGCCAGCGCCGGTAATGGTCTCCTGCACGCTGTCGCGGGTGGAGACGATGACCGTACCTTCGTCGCTGTCTTCCTCCGGCGCAGCCAGTTGCCCACCCAGGGCAAGTAGAGTCGAGAGAACGCTGCCGCCAATGAACCGGCCCCAGTGGTTATCCACCGCATCTTCCAGGCCCGCCTGACCACCGGCGTCGACGGCCTGCAACCGGTCGAGCACGATCGAGGAACCATCCGGGCGGATCAGCCGGGTCCAGACCAGCAGCAGTCGGCGTTGGCCGTAGGCGACCTGGCTGTCGTACTGGCCCAGCAGCCGTGAGCCCTGCGGGATCAGCAGCAAGCGCCCGGTCAGGCTGTCGTAGACGTGCTCGGTGACGGTGGCAATCACCTGCCCCGGCAGATCCGAGTTCAAACCAGTCAGCAGTGCGGCAGGAATCACCGTACCCGCCATCAGCTGGGCCGGCGAGCGCGGTTGCTGGATTGTTCCGGATGCGTAAATCCGTGCATCCGGTTCCGCGTCGACAAATGCCCGCTTGTGCGTCTGCCGGTTCTGGGCGGCCTGCTCGTCTTCCGCGGGCACAGCAATGCCGGTCGCCGGTCTCGGGGCAACAACGTTAGGCGTGGCATCCGTCGCGGCGGCTGGTGCGTCGGTCGCTCGCGGCTGATTCTTCTGGAAGAATACCTGCGCCTTTGCCGCGGCCTCGGCCTCGGCATGCCGGCGTTGCTCTTCAGCAAGCAGCGCCTGTTGTTCTGCATCCGGGCGAAGATTTTCTTTGCCGGATGCTTCTGCACCAAGCGGCGTGGGTGCCGGGGTCGGGACCGGTGTTGGGACAGCTATCTGTCGATAGTCACTGGGCAGCGCTGCCAATCCTTCAGCACGGGACACACGCTCGACGTTGTGTTGCTCGGTTGCCTCCGACGCCGGTTCTGGGCTGCGGTCACGGAAGGCCCAAAGCGTGGACAGCAGCACGATCAGCGCCAATCCGCCCAGCAGAACGGCGAGCGTGCGGCGGTTCAGTCGCGTGACCGGCTTCGGACTGGCCCGCAACGCCAATTTCTCGGGATCTTCCTTGCCAGCGACGCTCATCGCTTGCCGGCCCTAGATCGCTCACGCGTCCGCCCGTCGGTCCGGGTAATGCGCACCACCTGCGCCTTGTCGCCGCCCAGGCGCAGCTCAGCCGCACCGAACAGACGATCAACAATGTAATAGGGCGCCCGTACCCGGTAGTTGACCAATTGCGTGTCGCCGGCGGCGCCGATCACGAACAGCGGTGGCAATTCGCCTTGGGCGATACTGGCCGGGAACTGGATGTAGACCTTCTGCCCATCGTCGAAGGCGCGCAGTGGCCGCCAGGCTGGCGTATCGCCAGTAATGGAATAGCGGAACTGCAACCGCTCCAGAGCGATGCCCTCGCCGACGGGCGTCTGTACCTGCGCGCTTTGCTCAGACCGGCGCAGCGAGCGCACCAGATCGCCTGGATACTCCCAGGACACCGAGGCCATCCAGGTCTGCGGTGTGGAGGACAGTTCCAAGTGATAACTGCGTCTATCGGTACTGACCACCAGGTTGGTCTGCAACTCGCTTCGCGTCGGCTTCACCAGCACGTGTACGCGTTCCTCCGCACCTCCGCCGCTGAGGGTGTCGCCGATGATCCAGCGCACCGTGTCTCCAGCCGAAACGGAGACCAGCTGCTCGCCTGCTTCCAGGACGATGTCGGTGACGCGCCCCGGACTGGCATATACCTGATACAGGGCGCCGGCACTGTATGGCCAAACCTGGGTCGCATTGACGAAGCCCTCGCCCATTGGCTCGATGCGGGCGGCGCGATTGGCAGCCGCAACTTCGTGTTGCGGCTCGACCGGTCTTGCCGATAGAGGTTTTGAAGTGGGCAGGGGTTTCAGTTGTCCGGGCAGCGGCATGGGAGTCGGAACTTCCACTACCTGCACCGGTGCTGGCGGATCCGGAATCGGCACCGCTTCAATCACCTCATCCAATGCGATCTCCGGTGCCGGCCGCAAACCTGCGCAGGCAACCAACCCTGCGCACATCACCAAGAACAAGATCCTCCTCATTGCCGTTCCTCTCCTGTAGTCGTGGCCGAGCCCAGTTCCCGGCTCCAATCCAGACCGTTGACGTAAATTCCCAAGGGATTCTTCCGCAGTCGCACCACATCGCGCGGCGGCTGCACCACGAGCGTGACGATGCCGGTCCAACGTTCGGTCGTACTCAACGCACCATTGACCGAGCTGCGTTCGATCCAGCGCACCTGGAACGAGGTGGTCGAAGCGCGGACCACGCTGGTGACCTCCACCGCTACAGTGACCTTGCCCACCCGTCCAAACGGATCGTTGTTACGGGCGTACTCGTTGAGCGCAACCGCACCGCGATCGGTGCTGTAGTCGTAGGCTTCCAGCCAACGCTCCCGCAGCACCACTGGATCCAGTGGCAGCGAGCGCACGTTGCGGATGAAACGCTCCAGTTCGCGTGCGACCTGTGCATCATTCGGTCGATAGGTCTCCATAGCGGGACCGATCGCACGTGCCTCGCCCTGCTTGTCGACTTCCACCACGTAGGGTGTGATGGTCGAACGGCCCAGTTGCCACAACAGGCCACCGACCACGATCAACGACAGCGTCAAACACCCGAAGGCCATCAGCCGCCAGTTGCGCGCCTGCAGCCGTGCTGCGCCAATACGGTCGTCCCAGACCTGGCCCGCCTTTTGGTAAGGCGTAGCCGGTTGCGGCGTGTCGGAGTACCGCACGCCGGTTCGCTTGAATCGCATGCTCAATCTCCTCTATGAAGGGTCGGACCGGAGCCACCGCCACCACGGTCGGAGGACCGGGCCACGTGCACCGCAGTACTCAGACCTCGCGCCACCTGCTGGCGACGTTGCATCCGCTGGGCCCAGGCCGGAGAACCGGCACTACTGGATTTGCCGCCAGCCAATGCAGCGGCCGACGCTTGAGAAGCTTGCGGGGCCTGCCGGTTCCCTGCGCCCAAAGTGCTCGCGCCAATACGCGCCGCGCCTACTACTGCCGCACCGGTAGCCGTCGTGACACCCCCCGCGGCCAGCGCAACGCCAGCGGCCGCACCAGCACCCAGTTGCGGTCCGCCGGCGACCAGACCAGTCGCAATACCGGGACCAAACAAGCCCAGACCAAACAAGGTCAACGATCCCAACATGATCGCCAATGCGTGATCAATGGTGGGCTGCGTCCCCGGCGGCAACTCGAACTCGTTGAACAGGCCGGCACCGATGCCGACGATGACCGCCAGCACCAGCACCTTGATGCCGGAAGACATCACGTTGCCCAATACTTTCTCGGCCAGGAACGATGTCTTGTTCCACAAGGCGAAGGGCACCAGCACGAATCCGGCCAGCGTGGTCAGCTTGAACTCGACCAAGGTCACGAACAGCTGCACTGCCAAAATGAAGAAGCTCAGGATCACCACGATCCAGGCCAGGAACAGCACGACGACCGTGTCCAGATTCAGGAACACATCCGGGAATCCGTTCAAGGTTCCCATATGGTCAATCAGCGGCATGGCCGCCTCCACGCCCACTTCAGCCAGCCGCCCCGGTCGCAACAGGTCCGACTCGCTCAACGTCGAACCCGAAGCCACCAGCCCCAGCCCGGCGAACGAACGGAATATGACATTCGACAGCATGCTGAAGTTGGTCAGGATGAAAGCGAACGCACCGACGTAGAGGATCTTCTTGATCAGCTTGGCGATCACGTCATCGTTGCCGCCCATGGCCCAGAACAATCCGGCCAGGGTCACGTCGATAACCACCAGCGTGGCGGTCAGGAACGCCACCTCGCCACTCAGCAGGCCGAAGCCGCTGTCGATGTAACGGGTATAGACGTTGAGGAAATGATCGATGACGCCTAGATCTTCCATGTGATCACGGCGGCGGGTTGCGGGGGAACATCGGGATGGGCATGAAGCGAGGCTTCGCTTCGCCCATGAACACCTTTCGAGCCGCCAGCGCCGAGGCCGCGCACAACTCCTCTTCGATCTGATCGCGCTCCTCGACGCACAACCGCCGAAGCTCCTTGAGTCGCTCCGGATCGCGAGCCAGTTCGTCCACCAACTCAGAAGACGGCTTCGGCGTGGGTGGAATGGCAGGTGCCGGTACTGTTTGATCGCATCCCGACATTGCGCCCAGAAGGAGACCAACTATTGGAATCATTCGCATGCGGTCTATTCCTCGAACAGATGCAGTGCTTCGACGGTGTAGTTCGCGTCGCCGGTCATGAAGCGCCGGCGTTGCTCGCGAGCACGCTCTTCCGCAGCGACCCCGCGCGCTTGCTCCAATGCCGTCGCCCTGCCCTGCGCGGCCTGCAGCTGCTGGGTCTGGATCAGCTGCTTTGATTGCAAGGCCAGCAACTGGTTGGTCGCCTGAGCGGCCTGCAAAGCGCCGACCGCCGACTGGCTGGCGCCGACCAGATCAGTCAGCACCGACTCGTCGGCTTGCGCGTTCTCCATAGTCTGCGCCTGCATCTGCACTGCGGTGCGCAGGGCTTCAAGCGAGCTACCCCAGCGCTCGAGCGCATCGCTCTGCAGCTGACCACTGGAGACCGCGTCGCCGTACTGGTCCGGATACAGGCGGGCGAACTGGTCTTGCGCATGCGACACCTCAAATGCGAGGCCTTTGGCCTGGTCGAGCAGCTGCTCGGTCCGCGCCAGCGTCTCGCGCAACCGGTTGACCGAGTCAAAATCCAGTTCCTGCAGGTTGCGCGCCTGATTGATCAGCATCTGCGCCTCGTTCTGCAACTGCCGCACCTGGTTCTCGATCTGAGACAGTGTGCGGGTGGCGGTCAACGTGTTCTGCACGAAGTTCGAAGGATCGAACACCGCCATCTGCGCTTGGGCGGGCGCCACCAAACTCAGCCCGATGGCAATCGCCAGACCCGTGGCCCGGCAAAGCTTGTTCTTCATGACACTTACTCCTCTAGGGATGGAAAGTTCTTCAGCAAGCCGGCGGCCCAGTCGACCCCTTGCTGGCGCAGCCATGCACCGAGGAAGCCTTCTTCCCCTGACTGCGCCAGCACCGCATCAATCGTCCGTTGGTGTTCGGGTGTGGAGGCGCCCGCGAACGCCAACGCGATTGATCCCAGATCCAGATCGAACAGGCGGTTGCCCAGCCGCGACTGGTAGTAGTAGTCGCGCTTAGGCTGGGCCTGCGCGACCAATTCGATCTGCCGCGCATTGAGGCCCATGCCTTGGTAGATGCCGCGGATCTCCGGCTCCAACGCCTGCGGGTTGGGCAGGAATAGCCGGCTGGCGCAGCTCTCGATGATGGCCGGGGCGATCACCGAGTCGCGCACGTCGGCCAGCGACTGGGTGGAGAACACCACCGACACGTTCTTCTTGCGCAAGGTCTTGAGCCACTGACGGATCCGGGCCGCGAAGGCCGGATCGTCGAGGAACAGCCAGGCCTCATCGAGCATCAACAAGGTTGGCGCGCCATCGAAGCGCGCTTCCAAATGGGTGAACAGATAACGCAACACAGCCAGCGTGGCCGCCTTGCTGTGCATCAACTCCTCCATCTCGAAACATTGCACGTCCGCCGATCCGAGACGGTCATGATCGGCATCGAGCAGACGACCATGGGCACCGCCCAGCACATAGGGCTGAAGCGCCTGACGAAGCGCATTGGACTGGAGCAATACCGACAGTCCAGTCAACGTGCGCTGTTCAACCGGCGCTGTGGATAGATTGTTCAGCGCCGACCAGATGGCATCTTTCTCACTCGGACCGATCGGGATGCCTTCGTGGGTCAGACACGCTTCGATCCACTCTGCCGCCCAGCTGCGATGACCGGCCCGATCAATACGCGCCAGTGGCTGGAATGCCATCTTCCCGTCACTACCAAGATCGACATGCTCGCCGCCCAAGCCGAGGATCGTGGCTCGCATTGAGCGTCCCAGATCAAAGGCGAAGATCCGCGAATGCCGGTAGCGACGAAACTGCAGCGCGAGCATGGCCAGCAACACCGACTTGCCGGCGCCGGTCGGTCCGACCACGAGCGTGTGTCCTACGTCGCCCACATGGGTGACCAACCGGAACGGCGTGGCGCCCTCGGTCCGGGTCACTATCAACGGTGGTCCGACCAAGTGGTCATTACCCTCGGGACCGGCCCACACCGCCGAGAACGGCATCAGGTGCGCCAGGTTCAAGGTCGACACCAGCGCCTGTCGCACGTTGGCATAGGCATGGCCTGGAATCGACGCCAGCCACCCTTCCACCGCATTGAGTGTCTCGGCCACGGCAATGAAGCCGCGGCCCTGCACCACCCGCTCCACCGCCTTACGCTGTTCCTCCACTGCACCGGCATCGACATCGCTGACCACTACTGTGGCGGTGACGTAGCCGAAGGCCACCGCATCGCTGCCCAGCTCCTGCAGCGCGGCATCGGCATCGGCGGCCTGGTTGGCCGCATCAGTATCGACCAGCGGACTTTCCTGCTGGAAGATCGACTCACGCAGCAGCGCCACGACGCTCTTGCGCTTGGCGAACCACTGCCGCCGCAGGCGAGTCAATTCATGCTCGGCCTGCGCCTTGTCCAGGCAGAGGAAGCGTGTGGACCAGCGATAAGCGAAACCCAGCCGGTTGAGCTCGTCCAGCATTCCCGGCCAGGTCGAGTTCGGGAAACCGCGCACGGTGATTACCCGCAGATGGGCATCACCCAACTTCGGCGCGACGCCACCACTCAACGGGGTATCGGCCAGCAATGCATCCAGGTGCATCGGCACTTCGGGTACCGCAACTTGATGATGGTGATGGGAGACCGTGCCATGCAGGTAGGTCAGCGTGGCCGCATCGTCCAGCCAGGCGATCTCGGGCATGACGCCTTCGAGCAGGCCCAGGAAGCCATCGGTCTCGGTCGAGAAGCGGCCGAGCTGCTCACGCCAGTCCACGCCTCGCACGCCATTGGCTTCATAGAGCAGGCGGCCCGCACGTGCTCGCGACTCCGGCGTCGGCAGGTATACCAGAGTCAGGTAATAGCGGCTCTCGAACAATGCACCGGCTTCTTCGAACCGACCACGCCGTTCTTCATCGACCAGCCAGGACAGGCCTTCCGGGAAAGCCGATTCCGGATATCCGACCGCGGGTCGACGTCCGGCTTCGACGAAAATCGCCCAGCCCGTGCCCAAGCGCTTGAGTGCATTGTTCAAACGCGCTGTGGTGGTGACTAGTTCGACCTCGGTGGCGCTATCCAGATCCGGCCCGCGGAAACGCGCGGTGCGCTGGAAGCTGCCGTCCTTGTTCAACAAGATCCCGCGTCCAACCAGACCGGCCCAAGGCAGGTAGTCGGCCAGCACGGCGGTGCGGCGACGGTACTCGGCCAGCGCCATCATGCGCACACGTCCAAGTAGGGCTTGTGCTTTATGTGCCGGGCGAAGACTTCGACGAATTGCGGATCGAGTGTCGCGCCCCACACCGCCAGCGCGTGTCCCACGACCCACAGCAAGGCACCCGGCAACCACAGCTGCAGGCCGATGCCGACCGCAGCGGCCAGCGTGCCGTTGACGATGGCCAGCGAGCGCGGCGCACCGCCCAGGAAGATCGGTTGGGTCAGCGCACGATGCAGCGGGATCTCGAAACCCGGGGTCATGCGACTACCGCGCCGCCGGCGAAGCTGAAGAACGACAGGAAGAAGGAAGAGGCCGCGAACGCGATCGACAGGCCGAACACGATCTGGACCAGGCGACGGAATCCACCACCCGTATCACCAAAGGCCAAGGTCAACCCGGTCACCACGATGACGATCACCGCGACCACCCGCGCTACTGGGCCCTCGATGGACTCCAGTACGGATTGCAGAGGACCTTCCCACGGCATGTTCGATCCGGCGGCCTGCGCGGTGCCGATCAAGCACACCGCCAGCAGAACCAGCACGACACCATCGATGCGTTCGACCAGATAGTTCCTGGTGCTGATTCGGCGCGCTACCATGGTCCACTCCCCGATGAGTTCAGTTGACCCTCTCACCCGTAGTAGCCGTCGCCTGCCGAGAGAGCGGAGGAGCGAGGCCGAGTGAGAGGGCCAGAACAGAATCATCTCTGTCTCCTCGTTGCATGAGGAGGGAGAAAGAGCGGAGTGACGAATCTCTCCGTCTATGCGGACGCAGGCTCCACGCGGTAGCCATCACCTTGCAGACCGGTCACGCGCACGATGTCCTCGATGCGCCGTGCGTCACCGCGTCCACTGATGTACACGATCAGGTCGACGGACTCGGCGATCAGTGCCCGCGGCACGGTGACGACAACTTCCTGAATCAGTTGCTCCAGCCGCACCAGCGCGCCGTAAGCCGAACCCGCGTGCAAGGTCGCGATGCCGCCGGGATGGCCGGTGCCCCAGGCCTTTAGCAGATCCAGCGCCTCGCTGCCACGTACCTCGCCCACGACAATGCGATCCGGACGCAGGCGCAGGGTGGAGCGCACGAGGTCGGCCATCGACACGACGCCTGGCTTGGTGCGCAGCGGCACGTGGTCGTCACTCAGACACTGCAGTTCTACCGTGTCCTCCAGCAGGATGACCCGATCACCGGTGGTCGCCATTTCCTGCAAGAGCGCGTTGGCCAGTGTGGTTTTGCCGGTGGAGGTGCCGCCGGCAATCAGGATGTTCCATCGCTCCCGCACCGCGCGGCGCAGCAGTTCCGCTTGCACCGAGGTCATTACATTCGCGTCCACATAGTGCGACAACGGAATCACCCCGGCCGCTCGCTTGCGGATGGCGAAGGTCGGTGCACGCGTGACTGGCGGCAAGACGCCTTCGAACCGTTCGCCGGTCTCGGGCAGTTCGGCCGATATAACCGGCGCGCCGGCATGCACCTCGATATGCACATGCGCGGCGACCAGGCGGATGATGCGCTCGGCATCATTGGCCAACAGCGTCACTCCTGTCGGCTCGCGCCCAGTGCGCAATCGGTCTAGCCACAGCGAGCCGTCCGGGTTCAGCAAAACCTCGACCACTTGCGGATCGGCCAGCGCATCAGCGATCACCGGTCCCATCGCGGTGCGCAGCATCTGTACCTGTCGGTCAATGCGGCTCACGCTGGCATCGGTCATGATGCCGCCTCGGGGGCATCCGCCATCTCATTGCCTTCCGTGAAGAACTCGCCCTCACTCGGCATCGCCTCTTCAATCACATCCTTGACCAATCGATGGCCACGCTGCAGGTGCCGTGCCAGTTGCTCGATGAACTGATCGAAGCGCAAGCGGCCTTGCGCCCGTGCCGCTTCTTGGTGTGCTTCGGGAATCGGCGCGGTCACCGCCAGGTTGTGGCGGATAAACAGCGCCAAGGTCTCGATCAGGATGGTCTGGTCGCGCTCCAGCCGTTCGTATTGCTGGCTCAGCCGGTCCAGCCGACGCGCCATGGCCGCCTCACGGCGATCGCCACCGTCAGGTGACAGAAATGAAGCCAGTGCGGCGGCGATGATGCCGGACTTGGAGACACCCTTCATCGCCGACAGCTCATCCAGCCGCCGGGCGTGTTCACGTTCCAGGAACACATTCAGACGGGCCCGGCTCATAGCGCGATGCCCTCAAGCGGATCTGGCGAGACGCGATGCGGCGAACGGCGTGCAGGCAGCGACGTCGATGTATCGTCCAGCAACAAGAGATCGCCGCGCACAGCAGCACCAGCCACGTGGGCAGCAGGCGCTACGTTGTCGGGTCGGGCAACGACACGCCCTGTCCAGTCATCGGGCCGTGGCGCAGGCCGATCGATGTATCCACCTTCCGCAAGCACGGGCGGTGGCAGCAGACGCGGCAGGAAGTTGCGATCCTCGAAATAGCGCAGCTTCTGCGCCCGGATCGGTGGGAAGCCGGCAACCATCACGATCTCCTGGTCCGCGGGCAATTGCATCACCTCGCCGGGCGTGAGCAGTGGCCGCGGTGAGGATTGCATCGACACGCTGACATGATCGAGCCAGAACGAGAATCGCTCTCCGCCGAAACTTCGGTGCTGGCGCACTTCGGTCGCCGTGCCCAGGGCCTCCGAGATCCGCGCCGCTGTGCGTTCGTCATTGGCGGCGAAGGCCACACGTACGTGGCAGTTGTCCAGGATCGAACTATTGGGACCATAGGCCTTCTCGATCTGATTTAGTGATTGGGCAATCAGGAAAGCACGCATGTCGTAGCCGGCCATGAATGCCAATGCCGACTCGAAGAAGTCCAGCCGTCCCAGTGCGGGAAACTCGTCCAGCATCCACAACAGTGAATGGCGTTGCGGAGGCTTTTCTTCGGCCACATCGCTTGCGCTCGCGCCCCTCTTGTCGAGCCAACGGCGAATCCACGACCGCGGTACAGGCGGCGGATCGGGAATAGTCTCGGTCAGCCGCCGGCCGATCTGGTTCAGCAGCAAACGGATCAAAGGCTTGGTCCGCGAAATGTCGGAAGGCGGGACTACAAGGTAGAGCGACACCGGGCAATCTGCCTGGACCAGATCAGCGATACGCCAGTCACAGCGCGAAGTCACATGCGCCACCGTGGGATCGCGATACAAGCCCAGGAAGCTCATCGCCGTGGACAAAACTCCAGAACGCTCATTCTCGCTCTTGTTGAGCAGTTCGCGGGCGGCGCTGGCCACCACCGGATGGGTGGCATCGCCCAGATGCTTCACCGACATCATCGACCACAGCGCCGCTTCGAACGGCTGCGCCGGATCGGACAGGAAATTGGCCACGCCGCGCAGGGTCTTGTCCGGTTCGGCATACAACACATGCAAAATGGCGCCAACCAGCAAGGCATGACCGGTTTTCTCCCAGTGGCTGCGGCGTTCCAGCGCACCCTCCGGGTCGACCAGGATGTCTGCGATGTTCTGTACATCACGAACTTCCTGAATCCCACGGCGGACTTCCAATAGCGGGTTGTAGGCTGCCGAACGTGCATCGGTGGGGTCGAAGCGCAGGCAGTGGCTGAAACGTGCACGCCAGCCAGCGGTGATCTGCCAGTTCTCGCCCTTGATGTCGTGCACCACTACCGAGTGTGGCCAGGACAAGAGCGTCGGCACGACCAGACCGACGCCCTTGCCTGACCGCGTGGGCGCAAAGGTCATGACATGTTCGGGACCGTCATGCCGAAGATAGTGTTTGCCTTGACGACCAAGGAAGAGCCCTGAACTACTTATCAACCCGGAAATCGCCACTTCGACCTGGGTCGCCCAACGTGCCGACCCATACGTTGTAGCGCGCACCTGCCGGCCACGCCATGCAAGGCCTGTCACCGTGGCTATCATGCTCCCGCCCACCACCATCGCGCCCGCAATCTCGATAACACGTGGTGCCTGCTCGCTCCATGCCACCCACCAAACGAATATCTGCCAGGGGGCATAGACATGAAGTCCTTGAAACTCGAACCAGGGACTACCCAACCGCTGGTCGTTACCCAGTGCAGTGGCGGTCCACTGGGTCGCAGACCAATTCGCTGTGACTATCATCCCAACCACCAACAGGACTCGGCCAAGCGATCTCCCAGTCGAATCCATGTGCTTCCCTTGTAAATTGTTGTGGGCTGTTGCGCTTGCTCCCAAACAATTTCCGGATCTATCACGCCCCTAACAGGGAGAAATGTCCGTCAAGCCCGTTTCTCCCTCCTCCGCTGGCGGCCAACCTTCAAAGAAATGCCCCTAGGCTTGGTAGCCCAGGGGCAAAGAGAAAACGATCTTGGAGAGAAATTGGCATGACCGATGCGAAACTTCACAGACAAATACGCAGAATCTGGGACGAACCCTACCTTGAGTCTAGCGGAGTTTTTCTGTGACCCCCTTATCGCCTACCTACCCATCCGCTCCCTACAGGCCTCATGGCAAACGATATGATTTCTTTACCGTGACTCTTCGTCGATCGGGCTGTACTGAGGTAACCAGACGCAATGCGCCCCAGTCAGAGAAAGAGCGCGGCTATTCGAGGGCGGCGCGATAAGAGGGGGTTATCGCCCTTTACATCTGCGAGCATAGGATCTGTGCATCTAAGGCCGTAGCCGCCTGCCAACGATGGCCACAATTCAAGGGCTCAATGACGTGCGCCATAATTGATGTAAATGGGATAGCGGCGACGGCCATCCAGCTCAATTTTCTCATTAGACTTCTACGGTTGTGGCGGGAGCGTCAGCTGACTTCGTCCGACTTCCAGATCAGAAGCTCATTCGTGCCTCTGCATAGATCGTCCGGCCGTCTATGTCGTACTGCGTAGGATCGTAACCACGGGATCCACACCCAGCACAGAACTCAGGAAGCTTGTCGAATATGTTGCGCACGCCAATATTGAGATTCATCCCGGCAAGGAACGGCAACCTATCGGCAAACATTGAAAGTGAGGCGTCCACGTTCAGATCGAACGTCCAAAAGTCGCCCAATGTTAGGTATTCGCCTGCGCGATCTCCCGTTGATAAAGGCATCGAATCCATATACTTACTGATGTAGCGGCCTACCAACATTGCTCGCAAGGATTTTTGACTGTCCCACGTCAATCTTGGAACAATCTTCCAGCGGGGTGCCCATCCCAGTGGGTTGAGCCGTGCGAGGCTAGTTACTACCGCAGAGTCTGGCGTGTCTTGCTGCTCATATTTATAGGTGTAGGTGCCAGCTACCGCTGCTTCGAAATCCCCGATCGAGGTCGAGAAGTGCTTCTCAATACCAATGTCGATTCCGGACGTGTTGATGGCGGCGATGTTTACTGGGCGTATGTCGATGTCGCTGATGATCCCGGTGACCGGATCTCTGATGACGCGGCCGGGATAGTACTCCTCATGGTTAACAA